>JBJONS010000040.1:0-7578 GCA_046051725.1 Pseudomonadota bacterium
TCGGCGAGGCGGCGGGCGAGGGGACGCGCCTCGATCTCTTGGCGCCCGGCCTCGCCGATGACGTAGAGCGGGGCTTTGTCGGCGCCGCCCTTGCCCAAGACGTGGCCCCAGGCGGTCGAGGGGATGGGGTCGAGGCCAGCCTGGCGCAGCGCGTCGACCCGGCGGTCGAGCGCGGTCTGCTCGGCGCTGCCGTGCTCCTCAAAGGCGACCTTGTAGGGGGCATAGCGGGTGATGCGGCGGGCCCAGGGGCTGTCCGAGGCCCGCAGCTGGGCCCAGAGCCAGGCGTCGTCGGTGTCGAGGTAGTCCTCGGCCGCCGCGGGCAGGCGCAGGTCTGTCGCCGACTCGAGCACCCAGCGCTTGAGCATCTCTTCGTACACCACGCTCTTTCCGTGGAAGTACACCATGAGGAACATGTGAAAGCGGCTGAGCAGGAAGTCATCGAGCGCGTAGAGCGCCCGGTGGTCGAGGGCGAGGCCGACCTGGCCGCGCTCGTCGACGTGCCGCGCGAGGTGCGAGATGAGCCAGGTGGCGTCGATCTGGCCGTAGCGGGCGCCGGTGTACAGGCTGTCGCGCTGCAGGTAGTCGAGGCGATCGACGTCGAGCTCGCTGCTGATGAGCTGGCTGAGCAGGCCGCGCAGGTCGTGGCCGTCCTCGACGAAGAAGTCGTCGGGCACCCGCACATCGTCTGAGATGAGGGCCGCGACGTGGGAGGCGCTGCAGCCAAGGTGCAGCTGGATGGCGTCCTGCAGGCTGCTCTCGGTGAGGATGGCGACCGTGTAGTCCTCGTGGTGCGCGCGCTCGTCGAGGCGGCCCCGCACCCGGTCGGGCGCGTAGGCGCCGATGGCCAGCGCGCGCAGCGGCGGCATCGCGAACTCGGCGGCGTGGGAGTAGGGCGCGTGGCCCAGATCGTGGCAGAGCGCGGCGATCCGCACGCAGCGGCGCAGCGCGAGCCGGCGGGCCTCGGTCGGGAAGGGGCGGTCGCGGAACACGCTGTCGAAGGCGGCGCCGGCGAGGTGCATCGCGCCGAGGCTGTGCGAGAAGCGGGTGTGGGTCGCGCCGGGGAAGGGCAGGTGCGAGAAGCCGAGCTGGCGCACCCCGCGCAGGCGCTGGACCGCGCGGTGATCCACGATCGCCGCCTCGGCGGCGTCGACGGCGATGGCGCCGTGCACGGGGCAGCGGATCTCCAGCGGGGGCAGGGTCAGGCGCTTCATCGGGGCTCCGGGGCGGGCGCGGTCGCCGCCGGGGCGGCGCCCCGGGGGTTGGGCCGATCCGGCGCCGATCGGCGCGTGGCCCGCCCCTTTCCCCGCCCGATCGCCGGACGCAAGGGCCGGCGACGGCGGCGGGGCTGGCCGCGGTTAGGCGGCAGGGGCCTGGGCCGACGCTTGGGCGCGGGGGCGTGATGCAGCGGCGCGTGGACAAGCTGACCGAGGCCTTGGGCGCGCGGACCGTGCTCTTTGACGGCGCGATGGGCACCGAGATCTACAAGCGCGGGGTGTTCATCAACCGCAGCTACGACGAGGTCAGCGTCAGCCAGCCTGATCTGGTCAAAGAGATCCACCAAGCCTACCTCTCGGCCGGGGCCGAGGTGCTGACCACCAACACCTTTGGCGCCAACCGGCTGCGCCTCGCGCCCTTCGGGCTCGATGAGCGCGCCGACGAGATCAACGCGGCCAGCGCGCGCCTCGCCCGGCAGGTGGCCGGCGGGCGGGCCTGGGTGGTCGGCAGCATGGGGCCGGTCGGCGCGGCGCTCGCCCCGGTCGGAAAGCTGAGCCCGGGCGAGGTCTTCGCGGTCTTTCGCGATCAGGCCCGGGTGCTGGCCGAGAACGGGGTCGATGCCTTCCTGCTCGAGACCTTCGCGAACCTGCACGAGATGTGGCAGGCGGTGCGGGCGGTGCGGGCGGTCTGCGACCTGCCGATCATCGGCTCGGTGACCTTCCCGCCCGAGCCGCTGGGCCGCGAGGGCTACCGGGGCACCACGCCGCAAGAGGCCGCCAAGGTGATGGACGGCTGGCGCCTCGACGGGATCGGGGTCAATTGCAGCCACGGCCCGCGGGGGGTGCTCGAGCAGGCCGAGGCGATGATGAGCGCGACCTCCCGCCCGGTCATCGCGATGCCCAACGCCGGCATGCCCCAGGTGGTCGAGGGTCGGACCATCTACCTCGCCGGTCCCGAGTACATGGCCGAGTACGCCCGCCGCCTCGCCCAGATCGGCGTGCGGGGCGTCGGCGGCTGCTGCGGCACGACCCCGGCCATGATCAAAGAGATGCGCACCTACCTGCGCAGCATCTCGCCGGTGCACGTCGCGGTCAGCGCCCCGGTGGCCAGCGCCGAGGGCGCGCAGCCCGGCCGGGGCAGCCCGCCCATCCCGGTCGAGCAGCGCAGCACCTTCGCCAAAAAGCTGAAGGAAGGAAAGTTCTGCGTGAGCGTCGAGCTCGATCCGCCCAAGGGGGTCGAGGCCCACAAGGCGGTCGAGGGCGCGGCGATGCTGCACCAAGCGGGCGTCGACGTCGTCAACATCGCCGACGGCCCCCGGGCGGTCGCGCGCATGGGGCCGGCCGCGCTGAGCCAGCTCGTCCGGGCCCGCACCCCGGGCCTCGAGACGGTGGTCCACTACTGCTGCCGCGACCGCAACCTGCTCGGCATGCAGATGGATCTGCTCGGCGCCCACGCGCTGGGGCTGCACAACATCCTCGCGGTGACCGGCGATCCGCCCAAGATGGGCACCTACCCCGACGCCACAGCGGTCTTCGACATCGACAGCATCGGGCTCATCTCGTTCATCCAGCTGCTGAACCGCGGGCTGGACTTCGCCGGCGAGCCGGTGGGCGGGCAGACCGCGCTCTTCGTCGGCGGCGGCTGCAACCCGGGCGCGGTCGACGTGGGGCTCGAGGCCGCGCGTTTTGGCCGCAAGGTCGAGGCCGGCGCCGAGTACTTCTTCAGCCAGCCGGTCTTCGATCAAGACCTGCTGCTGCGGTTTTTGGACCGGACCGCCGCCTTTGCCGAGGTGCCCTTCCTCGTCGGCATCATGCCGCTGGTCTCGACCCGCAACGCCGAGTTCTTGCACAACGAGGTGCCCGGGATGCAGATCCCCGCGCCGGTGCTCGCCGCGATGCGCGCCGCGCCCAGCCGCGAGGCCCAGCGCGAGGTGGGGATCGAGGTGGCCCGCGAGACGCTCGCCGCCGTCAAGGCCCACCCGCGGGTGCGGGGCGTCTATGTCTACCCCCCCTTTGGAAGTTATCGCGCGGTCCTGCGCGTGCTGGAGGGTATTGTCGACGGGATCACCGACCCGGGATCGACCGAGGCCGGGCTCGCAAGGCCTTTGTAAGCCTTCGCAGGGGACGACGGCCGCGCCCGCCCGCGTTAGCCGGCCGCCGAGAGCGAGGGGGCCACCCTCCGCGAGCGCCGAGAGGGGCCCGCGGGCAAGGGCGGGCCAAGCGGCGGTGCACGCGGTGTTGCGGACCGTTACAAGGCGGGGTCTCGCCTCGACCGGCCGCCCTTGGGCGGCTAGTCCGGGCGCCCCGCTCTTCCTTCCCGGCGATGAGAGGCGCCGTTGGGCCTGCGGGCTCAGCGCGCGAGCTCCTCCAGGCCCCTCAGCCTGCCCGCTCCGGATCATCTGGCGGTCTCCACCGCCCTTCAGGCACCCATCAGCCACCCATTAGGGAGTCACCATGACCGTCAAGTACGCTCTGCTCGGCCTCGGCCTGTTCTTCTCCTCCGCCGCCTTCGCCGAGGACGCCAAGGCCGACTTCGTGAAGTGCGAGGGCGAGACCGACGAGAAGAAGAAGGACAAGTGCAACGCCACCGAGGCCAAGCGCGTCGCCAAGGCCCGCACCGCGAGCACGCTGTTCAAGCCCTCGATGCTCAGCGAGAAGTTCGCCGGCCTCGATGACGACGCGAAGAACCCCTTCAACCAGGACAGCTTCTACGTCGGCACCATCGCCACCGGCAGCAAGGACGTCGACGCCGTCCTGACCTCCGTGGCCAAGATCGACGGCGCCATCACCATGGCCTCCTACGTCGGCTACCTCAACAAGACCGGCAAGGGCGACGAGGCCAAGGCCCTCGCCACCGATCTGATCCCCGTGCTCACCAAGCTCGGCGAAGAGGTCAAGGCCATCCAGGAGAACATCAACAAGATCAAGGCCAACCCGGCCGCGGTCGCCGCGAACCCGATGGACGTGCCGAAGATCGTCAAGGCGCTCGTCCCGGCCCTCGCCACCGTCGTCGGCGCCGTCACCGAGCTGCCGAAGGCCGCCGGCGCGCTGAAGCCCATCGCCTCGGGCGCGGGCGCCGCTGCCATGGACGCCGCCAAGGACAAGGCCGCCGACGCGGTCCCCGGCAAGTAGTTCGCGCGCCCTGTGCTCCCGTCGGGCTCGCCCGGCAGGCGCGCGGGACCGCTCAGCTCCCAGGGCCTCCGCGCTTCGGCGCGGGGGCCTTGGTCTTTGTGGGGGCAGCGGCGCCGAGCCCCGGCGCGAGCTGCGCGCCCGGACCGGGGACCCCCCAAACACGAGGGCCGGGCCGCGGTCCGCAGACCGGGCCCGGCCCCCAGGGGCAGGCGGGCGGTGGGCTCAGGCCTTGCCGCCCCCGCGGCGGCGCCGGCCGGCGGGCTCAGCGCCCTCTTTGGCAGGCGCCTTGCTGCGGCCCCGGCCGCCCGGGGGCTTGGCCTCGGCGGTGCCGCCCTCGGCCGCGGCGGGCGCGGCGCTGCGGCCGCTGCTCCGGCGGCGGCGGCCGGTGGTCGGCGCCTCTTCGGCCGGGGCCGCTTCGTCTGCAGCGGCCTGCTGCGGGGCGCTCTCGGCGCTCTGGGGCTCTGCATCCACGGGGGCTGGCGCGGGCGCTTGCTCGGTCGGCGCGGCCTCTGCGGCGGCCTCGGACCGCCCGCCGCGGCGGTCGCTCCGGCGGCGGCGGCCCCGGCCCTCGCCTTGCTCGTCGGCGGGGGGCGCGGGCTCGTCTTGCGTCTCGGCCGCGCCCTCCTCGGCCGGGTCGAAGACCACGGGCGGGCGCAGCTGGCCGAGCTCGATCTTCCGCTGGGTGAACGCGACCAGCTCGCCGGCGTCCACCTCGTGTTGGTCGTCGTTCCAGAGCAGCATCGACAGGGCGCGGCCATCCGCGAGGCGCTCGCCCTTCTCAAGCAGGGTGCTCACGTAGAGCTGGCGGATCGACTTGAGCAGGTCGTCGGCGTCGCGCTGGAGCACAAAGTTGGCGGTCGCGCTGCGCACCGGCTCGCCGCTGGTGTGCACCAGCTCGCCGGCCATCTTGAGCGCGTTGATGACCGCGCGCACTACCCGGGCCGGGACCACCGGGTCGGTCTTGCGGCAGCGTCGGGCGATGTCGCCGTAGACATAGGTCAGCGTGTTGCGCTTCTTGCGCTGCTGCCGCTCGACCACGTGGTCGACGAACTCGTGCACGACGGTGTGGCGGGCCATGTGGCCCACCGGGATCACGCCGGCGTCGATCAGCAGGGCCTGCAGGCGCCCGGCCTCGCCCTGCAGATCCATCAGGGGGCCGTGGCTGTCCTCGTCCTCAGTGACCTCGGCGGGCGCCGCGACGGGGGGCGGCGCGTCCATCATGCCCGAGCCGGGCTGGTCGACCCGGTAGCCGCCGGCCTTCTCGTCGCGGATCAGCCGCACGAGGCCCTTCTCGCCGGCGCTCTGCAGGAAGCGCGCGAAGGTGGGGTACCCGAGCTCGTTCTCGTCGAAGGCGGGGGCCTTGCGCAGGATGCCCTGCTTGATGAGCCCACCCTGGACCGGCCCGGGCTCGTCTTTCTGCACGCCGGCCATGGTCTCGACCAGCAGGGCGAAGGCGACCTCGCGGCTCATCGAGCTCGCCGGGCGGGCCCGGGCGGGCAGCTCGTCGCCCTCGTCCTCTTCTTCGGCGGCTTCGACCTGGGCGGCCTTGCGCAGCGACTCGTAGAACATGAACTCGTCGCAGCACTCGACGAGCAGGCGGCTGGTGCTGCCGCGGGTGCCGATGCCGATGACGCGCTTGTCGAGCTCTTTGAGGCGCATGACCAGCGGCGTGAAGTCGCTGTCGCCGCTCAGCAGCACGAAGGTGTCGACGTGGGGCCGGGTGTAGGCGATCTCCATCGCGTCGACGACCAGCGCGATGTCGGCGCGGTTCTTCTCGGCGCCGCGGTAGCTCGTGAGCTCGACCATCGTGACGCCCTCTTCGAGCAGCTTCTGCTTGAAGCGGGCGAAGCGGCCCCAGTCGCCGTAGCTGCGCGACACGAGGATGCGCCCCTTGTCTTTGAGCCGGCGGAAGACCGCGCGCACATCAAAGCGGCCGAGGCCCTCTTTCTCGGTGCCAGCGGCGAGGTTCTCGAAATCGATGAGCACGCAGAGCTTGTGTTCCACAGCGGGTCCGTCCAGGTTCGCGCCCGCCCCGCCAAGCGGCCGGGGCAGCGCAGGTGCGGGGCGACGGTATCCCCTGCGGGCGCCCGGGGCCCCCGGCCGTCGAGGTCAGCGTGCTGCAGGCTGCCTCCGTGGGCAGACCCTCCCTCCCTCCCCGTGGGCGGCGGCGCGGGCGCGCGGGGTCGGCAGGCGCCGGCGGAGGGGCTAAGGCCGCCCCGGCGGCGGGCGCGGCGGGCAGGGGCCCGTCCCCGGCGCGAGGGGAGGGCAGATGTCGCACCGGGCGCAGGACGGCGTGGAGGAGGAGTTCGGGCAGTTCGCCGGCACCTCCCGCTACATCGTGGATGAGGACCTCCAGGCCGATGTGAACGCGGCCATCGCGCTCGGCCGCCCGCTGCTGGTCCGCGGCGAGCCGGGCACCGGCAAGACCCAGCTGGCCCACGCCGTCGCCGAGGGCCTCGGCCTGCCGATGTTCTCGTGGCACGTGAAGTCGACGACCAAAGCGATGGAGGGTCTCTACCACTATGACGTGGTGCAGCGCCTCAACGACAGCCGCTTCTCGTCCATCGATGGCGTCGATGTGCGCGACATCCGCCAATACATCAAGCTCGGCGTGCTCGGGCGGGCCTTTCGCAGCGAGGGCCGGGTGGTCCTGCTCATCGACGAGATCGACAAGGCCGACGTGGAGTTCCCCAACGACCTGCTGCGCGAGCTCGACGAGATGGCCTTCACCATCCCCGAGCTCGACGAGACGGTGCGGGCCCGGCACCGTCCGGTGACCATCATCACCAGCAACGCCGAGAAAGAGCTCCCCGACGCTTTCTTGCGCCGCTGCGTCTTTCATTACATCCGCTTCCCCGATCCGGCGCGGGTCAAGCAGATCGTGCACGCGCACCTGCCTGGCCTCGAGGCCGCCCTCATCGACGCCGCGGTGGTGCGCTTCTACGGCATCCGCCGGGTCCCCGGCCTGCGCAAGAAGCCGTCGACCAGCGAGCTGCTCGACTGGCTGATGGTGCTCGCCCGCGCGGGGGTGCGCCCCAGCGAGATCGCGCGCAAGACGCCGTTCTTGTCGGTGCTGGTCAAGCAAGAGAAGGATCTCGAGCTGCTCGCCGGCAAGGTCATCGCCGACGCCTGAGCGGCGGGCCCCGCCGGGGCAGGGGAGGGGCGCATGTTCGAGCTGCTGCTGCTCAACCTCCGCCGGAATGGCGTGATGGTGGGCATGGGCGAGTGGTTG
>JBJONS010000041.1:0-3867 GCA_046051725.1 Pseudomonadota bacterium
GGCCCGCCTGCGGCGGCCCTCTGGTCGGCCTGGCGCGCGCGAGGCGGCCCGACCGGCGCTGCTGGTGGGGCCCCTCCCGCGCGCCGGACTAGGCGGCGGGCGCGCCGTCGGTCCCGGCGCCGCCCCGCATCGCGGCCACCGCCGTCGTCGCGGCGACCACCGCGGCCACGCCGGCCCACAGCGGGGCCTCGTCCTCGGCGCCGATGAGGCCCAGGCCCACCGCGCCGACCAGCAGGCCGTTGTTGAGCAGGTGCATCAGCACGGGCACCAACAGCGAGCCGCTGCGCAGCGCGGCCGCGCCAAAGAGCAGGCCCAAGGCCGCGGTCGGCAAGATGCGGAAGTAGCTGAGGTGCAGCAAGCCGAACAGCGCCGCGACCAGGGCGACCCGGCCCGCAGGCGGCAGGCTGCGCTCGAGCAGGCCGAGCAGCGCTCCGCGGAACAGCAGCTCCTCGCAGATCGCCGGGAGCAGCGCGAGCAGCGCGATCACCAGCGGCAGCGGCAGGTCGAGGGTCAGCAGCGCGCCCATCTCCTCGAGCGCCCGGGTCGGGGTCGGCAGCAGCGGCGCCTGCAGATCGGCCACCAGCTGCCCCACCAGCGGGCAGAGCGCCCCGGCGACGAGGCCGAGGGCCAGGTCGCGCCCGCGCGGCGCCCGCAGGCGCAGGGCCTCGCGCAGGGGGCGTCCGGCCGCGACCACGCCGAGCAGGCCGGGCAGCGCGATGGTCAGGGCCTGTGAGAGCAGCAGCCCGCTCACCAGATCGCGGGCCTGCAGCAGCTGGCCGAGGAACCAGAAGGCCACGAACGCCACCCCGGCGGTCGCCAGGGCCTCGCGCCCGGTGCGCCCGGCGCTGCGGTCCTCGGCGGCTTGGGGCAGCAGCGCGGTGTTTTGAAGCAATCGCTCGGTCAGGGTCAGGGCCAGGGCCGCCCAGGCGAGGCCGCCCAGCAGCGCCCCGGCCGCCGCGCCGGTGCCCAGCCCGCCTTGGAGGGCGCTGGCGATGGCCAGCGCGGGCCCACCCACGGGGATCAACGTCAGGGCGCTGATCTCGGTCGCGCCAGGCACCGCCGGCAGGCTGGCGAGCCCGCCCGCCACCAGCAGCAGCGGGGCGGCCAGGACCCGGGCCTGGCGCGCGTCGCGGGCCCGGGCGCACAGCGCGAGGATCCCCGCCGAGAGCTGCAGCAGCAGGGGGAGCGCGAGCAGGGCGACCAGGGCCAGCCGGGCCGGGGGCACCGCGAGGTCGGGGATCGACAGCGGCCCGAGCTGCAGCGGGCTCAGCGCCACGGCCACCACCAGCGCCGAGAGCCCGACCAGGCCGACCGCCCCGCAGGCGCCGAGCACCACCAGGGCCTTGCCCCACAGCAGCGTGCGCCGGTCGAGGCTGCTGACGAGCAGGCTCTCGAAGGTGCCGTTCTCACGCTCGGCGGGCAGGGTCGCGATGCCCACCGGCAGCGCCCCCGACAGCAGCACCGCGACCAGCAGCGGCGCGACGAGGCGCGAGAGCAGGGCGCCGGCGCGATCGGTGGCCTCGTCGAGATCGACCTCGGTGAGCTTCATCAGCTCGTCGGGACGCAGGGGGATCCCGGCCGCCTGCCAGCGGGCGGCCTCGTCCTCGACCCGCACCCGCTCCAGCACGTCTTCGACCCGGCGGCGCGCGCGCTGGGCGGTCAGGTCCTTGCTGCTGAACACGACCGTGAGCACGGGGCGGTCGGTGGGCGCTGCGCCCGGGTCGACCGGGTCGGCGACCACGCTGACCACCGCCTCGGCGGGCGTGGGCGCGGGGCTCAGCCGATCCGCGGGCTCGACCTCGGCCCAAAAGTCCTCCGGCGCGTCGACGAGGGCGATCTCGGCGGCGAGCCGGGCCTTGACCCCCTCTCCGCTGCCCAGCACGACGAGCAGGCCGACCAGCACGATGATGAAGGGCAGCAGCAGCATGCTGGCCAGCGCGGTCGGGTCGCGCGAGAGCAGGCGCAGCTCGTGCCCGAGCAGCGCGCCGAGGCGGGGGGCGCCCTTCATGCGCCGGCCTCGGCCGCCCGCACCGCCCGGATGAACACGTCCTCGAGGTGCCGGGCCCCGGTGGCCGCCCGCAGCGCGTCGAGGGTGCCGGTCGCGAGCACCCGCCCGCCGTGGATGATCGCGAGCTGGTCGGCGAGGCGCTCGGCCTCGGACATCACGTGCGTGCTGTAGATCACGCAGCGGCCGGCGGCCCGGGCCTCCTCGACGAACTCGAGCAGGATCTGGGCGACCATCACGTCGAGGCCCAGGGTCGGCTCGTCGAAGATGATGATGGGCGGGTCATGCACGATGGCCCGGGCGATGTTGACCTTCTGCCGGTTGCCGGTGCTCAGCCGCTCGCAGCGCTGGTGGGCGTGGGGCAGCAGGTCGAAGCGGCGCAGCAGCGCGTCGGCCCGGGCTTCGGCCCCGGTCACGCCCTGCAGGCGGGCAGTGCTGAGCAGCACCTCTCGGGCGGTCAGGCGCCCGTGGACCCCGGTGGTCGTCGACAGGTAGCCGATGCTCGCCCGCACCGCAGCGGGGGCGGTCACGAGGTCGTGACCGTCGAGGCTGGCCCGGCCCGCGTCGGGGGTGAGCAGGGTCGACAGCAGCCGCAGCAGGGTGCTTTTGCCCGCGCCGTTCGGCCCGAGCAGGCCGAACACCTCGCCGGGGCGGCACACGAAGCGCACGTCGCGCACCGCGTCGAGGGGCGCAGGGGTGAAGAAGCGCTTGCAGAGGCCATCGACGACGACCCCTCCCGGCAGGTGGGCGGGCAGCGCGGCAGGAGCGGGGCTCAGGGGCCACCTCGACGGGCAGGGTCAGGTTGAGCGGGGCGCCAGCCGAAGGCCGCGCGCAGGCCGAGGCCGCCGCCGATGCCGAGCACGAGGCGCTCGCCGCTGAAGGCCCAGGCGCAGCCGGCGAGCAGGGCGGCGCTGATGCCGAGGTTCGTCGCCGCGGCCACCAGCGCGTGCAGGGGCTGCAGCTCGGCGCTCAGCGCGGCCCGCCCGGCCAGCACCACGTTGAGCATCGGCACCACGGCGGTCTGGATGCTGAGCCCCGTGCGCTCATCGAGGCTCAGCAGGGTCAGCGCGAGCATCGGCATGACCATCGCGCCGGCGATGGTCTGGGCTTGGCGGCTGTTGCGGGCGGGCAGGGTCACCAGCAGGTTGGCCAAGGGCACCACCGGCAGCGCGCTGCCGAGCACGAGCAGGCCCAGCAGCACCTGATCGGCCCGCAGCTCGAGCGGCAGGTCGAGCTCGGCGCCCAGCGTCGCCACCCCGTGCGCCACGCTCAGCCCGAGGCCCAGCAGGCTGCCCACCGCCGTGAACAGCGTCCAGCAGATGATGGTCAGCACCTTGCCGGCGAGGATGGCGAGGCGGGGCGCGCCGCTGACCAGGGTGGTCTCGAGGGTCCCGCGCTCCCGCTCGCCGGCCACGGCCTCGACGCTCGGGGCGGTGGCGCCGCCGATGATGTTGACCACCACCATCATCGGCAGGATCATCCCGAGCATCCGCCCGAGCACTTCGGCGGGGGTCGCCCGGTCCTCGGCGGCGACCTGCAGGGGGCGCACCTCCCAGGGATCGACGCCCCAGGTGTCGAGGGTCGCCCGGCGGCGGTCCTGCTCGAGCATCTCGAGGCGCCACAGGGCGGCAGAGCGGGCGGCGGTGGCCCGGTCGCGGGTGCCGGCCGCCAGCAGCTCAAGGGACCAGAGATCGCCCTGAACCATGACGAGGATGCCGATGTCGGCGCTGTCCTCACGCAGCGCCTCGCGCATCGTCGAGCCGTTCGTGGGGGGCGGCAGCAGCCGCAGCGCCGGCGTGCCGGGCGGCGCCCAGGGCTGCCCGCGGGCCCGCGTGGCGGCGGGCGCCGGGCTGAGGCCCGGG
>JBJONS010000042.1:0-7896 GCA_046051725.1 Pseudomonadota bacterium
GCGCGGGGATGACGATGGCGTCGGTCTTTTGCGTGGCGCCCTCGGCGTGGACCGCCGCCGGGGCGGCGGGCGCGGGCGGGTCGGTCGGGTCAGCCGGGGCGGGCGCGCCGGGGCCTCCGCCGCAGGCGACGAGCAGGGCGGCGAGCAGGAGCGCGCCGGTCGGCTGCGCGCGCGCCCGCCCGCGGCTCACTTGCCGGCCTCGGCGGCCTTGGCGGCCTCGTCCAAGCGCATCTGGGCGACGTCGATCCGCTCGATCTGGTCGTCGCTGACGATGTAGACGACGTCCTGGCGCACCGCGAAGCGGGGGTGCTTGAGCGGCCGGTCGATGACCTTCATCGAGAATTCTTTCTTGCCCGGCTTGGCGAATACATGGACGTGCCCGGTGTCGGTCAGGACCCAGATCCGCCCGAGCTCGTCGAGCGAGATGTCCATGTCCTCAAAGCCTTCGTTGAGGTCCTGGTAGAAGATCACCGCGCCGTGCCGGAAGCCGTCGTGGTTGTACAGCACGACCTCGCGGCCCTCGGCCACGAAGATCTGGCCTTTTTTGCCGATCTCGACCGCGTTGGGCACGCCGCCGCTGAACTTGAACCGGCCCAGCTCTTCAGACTCGAGGCTGTAGATGACCCCCTCGTCACGCATCACCGCCAGCAAGGCCTTCTTTTTCGGCAGGTACGAGAGGTAGGCCTCGCCGCCCACGCCGGGCTCGGGCTTGCGTTTGGTCTCGACCTTCCAGCCGATCTTCGTGTTGCCCTCGGCGTCGACGATCTGGATGCGGCCGAGCGCGTCGATCGCCGCGAAGCCGTCCGCCTCTTTGCCAGGGATCAAGGTCACGTCCAGCGGGTTGGTCCAGCCGCCGGGCTCCTCGCTGCCGTTCGCGCCCGACGCGTACCACTTCCGCGCGCCTTGGAACCACACGTTGGTGATGTCCATGGCCAAGCCCCACTGGCGCTCGGGGCGCCCCTCGTCCGAGAAGGCCTGGATGCGGTTGTTCCCGATGTCGGCGACCAGCACGCGGCCGTTGCGGTCGATCTCGATGCCCATCGGCTCGCCGAAGCTGCGCAGGGCGCCGGGCACGAAGCCGCTCTCGCCCCAGTAGCGGACGTTGGTGCGGTTCCGCCCGCCGATCAGCTCGTTGTAGGCCTCGAGGGCCTCGACGTGGCCCGCGAGCTCGGCGGCGTCCTCGCCGGTGGCCCGCAGGGCGGCCATGCGCAGGGCGGGGATGCCGTTGGCGTCCTTGAGCAGGCGCAGGGCCTTCCGGGCGCGCCCGCTGCTGCGCACCGCCTGCGCGCGGAAGCCGGCGGGCACGGTCTTCACGATCTGCTCGTGCACGAAGGCCGGGCCGTCCGACACCGCGCGCTCGATGAAGCGGAAGGCGTCCTTGGTGTCGCCCTCGGCCTTTTGGCAGATGTCGAAGCTCGCGTCGAGCTGGGCCTTGAAGGCCTCGGCCTTCTTCGCCGCGTCCTTGGACTCGACCCACGCGTCGAGGCGCTTGGTCTGGTCGGGGTCGTTCTCGGGGAAGTTCACAGCGATCTCAGCGACGTAGAGGTCGTTGTACACGTAGCCGGTGTAGACCTCGTCAAAGACCACCCGGATCTTCCGGCCGGTGCCCGACAGCTTCAGATCGACCCGGCTGATCTCGTCGCGCACCCGGGCGGGCTCGCCCATCGGCTTGCCGTCCACCTCGACGTGCAGGACCTTCGGGCGGGAGCTCTCTTTGAAGCTGCGCTCTCCTTCAGAGAGGTCGCCGGCCCACACCGACACGCCCCGCAGGTCCATCACCTTGCCGAGGTCGATCTCCACCCACTGGCCCTCGCCGGGGCCCTTGTCGGCCTCGGCCCAGGCCGTGCTCAGCAGGCCGTCAAAAGCGAGGTCCACCGGCATCTTGCCCTTGTCGTTCTTGAGCTCAGACGAGGCCTTGGGCACGCCGGCCATCGCGGCGAGGGTGGCGAGGAGGAGGAGGGTCATGTGGGCTCCGCGGTTCGACGCTGCGCCGAGGGGAGGGGAGGAGAGGGGGGCGGCCTGTTCGGCGCCGGTGTGCGGGCGGACGCGCCGAGCCGGCCGCGCGCGCAGGGCTCAAAGTCCCCGGAGCGGCGGGCTATTGCGGCGCCCCGACGCCCTCCACCGCCGGTCGGGCTTCCTTGCGGGGCCCAGACAGGGCCGCTGGGAGGACCGCCCCCGGGGCGCTCAGCGGCGGCCGCCGTGGGTCGTGCGGAGGCCGCTCGGCGCGGCGCGGACCACCGGCCGCTCGCCGGCCCAGCGCACCGGGCCGGTCACGGGGCCCGTCCACGGCAGCCCGCCGAGCTGGCGGCCACACCACGGGTTGAGCAGCAGGTGGTCGCGGACCTCTGCGCCGTCGCCGATCCGCTCCAGCACGCACACGCCGCCGAGGCGGGCCTGCAGCGGGTCGCGGAAGATGCTGTGGGACATCTCGGGCCCGAAGGTGAGCAGGAGGCCCTCGTCGCCGCTGCTCTGTTCGGCCGCCTTGCCGTAGAGCAGCTCGCGCAGGCCGCCCGGCGGCAGCGAGAGCGGCTGGTCGGCGACGACCGCGACCAACAGCGGGCGGCCGTCGCGCGGCGCGGTCGCGCGCCATGCGTCCGCCGCGCCCAGGACCAGGTCGGCGACGGCGTCCAAGGTGCGGTGTCCGTCGGCCGGCGGCAGCGCGAAGCTGACCGCGCCCTGGCGGGGCGCGCGGGTCTCGCCGGTCAGCGCGAACTCGAGGCTGACGTGGTCATCGTCATAGGCGGCGTAGCGGCCGTCCCAGCCGCCCCGGTCGACCTCGCGCAGCCACAGCTCGATGGCCCGGCGCACGGGCTCGGGGTCGAAGGCGTCGGGCAGCCAGCGCCGCACCAGCACGGCGATCCGCGCCCGCGAGCTCACCCGGTCGAGGGCGGCGACCAACGCGCGCACCTGGTCATCATCGGGTCCGCTGCGGACCCCGCGGATCAGCCCCAGCACCAGCATGTCGGCGGTGCGGCCGTCGGCGGCCCGCAGCGAGATCGCGGCCTCGGGCCAGCGCAGCCCGTCGGGGTGGAGGCCCGCGCCCCCGGCCCAGCTCACCGCGAGCAGCTCGGCGAAGGCCTGGAAGCAGCGGCGGTTGTCGAGGCTGGGCAGGAGGCGCTGCCAGCGTTGGCGCAAGGCCGGCGGCTGCCCCGCGCCCACGCGCTCGATGAAGGCGAGCAGCTCGCCCGGATCACTCGCGCTGAGCTGCTTGAGGAAACTGTAGCTCGCGCCCGGCGTGCGGGCGGCCTCAGCGAGCGCCTGGGCGTCCAGCAGGGCGCTCTCGAGCGGTGAGGTGTGCAGCGAGGGCGCGTTGAGGAGCGCATCCTGGGCGGCGTGGTGCACGATCTCCCCGGGGCCACGGGGCGGAGAGGCTCCCCGCGGCCGGGCGCACTGTGCCTGCGGCCCGCGCCAGGCGCCAGGGTGGTCCGGCGAAGTCCGCGACCGGGGCGGGCTCTCGCCGGAGCGGGACCTTCAGCGTCCGGCGCAGGGCGGCGCGGCGCGTGGGCGCTGCGGGCGGGCCCGTCGGCGCGAGAGGGCCACCAGCCCGGCGAGCAGCGAGATCCCGGCCGGCGCGCCACCCCCGCAGCCACAGGGGGGGGACCCCAGCCAGGCGCGGCCCGCCCCGCTGCCGGTGTCGGCGCCGGTCGGGCCGGCGTCGACCGCCGCGCCCCGCAGCACGGCCGCTGGGTCCGACCGGCGGCGCGCGTCGAGCTGCAGGGCGAGCAGGCTGGCGACCACCGGCGCGGCGGCCGAGGTCCCCCGAAAGGCCCCGCCCAACGATGTCGACGCGAAGCCGTCGACCCCGCAGAGCTGCGGGCGCAGGCGGCCATCCTCGGTCGGCCCGCGGGAGCTGTAGGGGGCCGCCGCCCAGACCACCGGGGCCCCGGGGTCGGCGGTCGCGCCGTCGAGCTGCGCGCAGGCGCCGACGGCGAGGGCGCGGGCCGCGTCCGCGGGCACGGTCAGCTCGTGGCTCGGGGCCGCGTCGGCGAGCCCGCCGGGGGCGTAGACGACCAGCGCGGCGGTCGGGGCCGCGGCGGCCCGCAGCGCGAGGGTCACCTGATCGCCGTCGCAGCCGCTGATCAGGTCGACCACCTGGGCGGTTGCTGCGCGGCGGATCGCGGCGGCGCAAGGCTGCCCCCACAGGTCCACCAGCTCGACCTCCAGCGCGATGGGCGGGGCCCCGGCCCACCGCAGCCGGGCGGCGAGCTCGCCCTCCCGCGCCCCGAGCCGCAGGGCCTCCTCGCCGTCGACCTCGAGCAGCCCGTCGCCGTCCTGGTCGGTGACCGCGCCCCGCCGGTAGCGTCCGCGCTCGTTGCCCGCCGCCGCCACCCACACGGCCCCGGTCTCATCCACAAGCGCGTCGACGGCCCGCGCGACGGGGCTGGTCCCGTCGGCCGGCCAGACGTTGTCGAAGCCGAGGCTCGCGACGACGAGATCGGGCTGCAGCGCGGTGATCGCGGCCATCGCCTCCAGCAGGTCGAGCTCGTCAGCGATCGGGGCCGTCCAGACCTCGACGCCGGGGCTCAGGCGCCCGAGCACCTCCACGACCGCCGCGCCGTGGGCCTCGCCGGGGGCGCCGGCCGCGGGCAGCCGCAGGCCGGCCACCGGGCGCACCGCGCGGGGCCGCGCGTCTGCGGGGATCGCGTCTAGGCCGTGGAAGCCGACGTCGATCACCGCGACCGTGACCCCGCGGCCATCAAAACCCGCGGCAGCCCAGGCGGCGTGGCCGTGGGCCTCGGCGGCCCGCCCGACCAGGGCCGGCGGCGCCGGCGGGCCGGCGGAGGTCAACCAGGGGTCTCGGCCGCCGGGCGGGCGCACCGGCCACGGCGGCCGCACGGTGGCGCCGGGGTGGGCGGCCTGGAGCGCCTCCCGCTCGGCGCCGTGGAGCGCGCCGCCCCACCGGAGCCCGTCGGCGGACAGCGAGCGCAGCCCCGCGGGCAGCGCGCCCGGCGCGGGAGCCTCGTGCAGCTCAACGATGACGCGCAGCGGAGGGTCCGGGGGCGCGGCGGTCGCAGCTGATCCAACGAATCCGATGGAGATAGCAAACCAAATCGTCTGCGCTCCGCGAATGCTTGTCATCTGCTCCGACAGTCCAGTCTGAATGTCCAGACAGACCTGTCTTGCGGTTGCGACGAAGCGCGCGGACGGCCTCAGCGGGCCTCCCAGGGCGGCCGGGGCGGGCCGAAGCCCTCCCAGCGCAGCTGCACCGGCCGGTCGGCCCGCAGCTCGAGCACGTCCATCGGGCAGACCTCGACGCAGACGCCGCACTGGATGCAGGCGCTGTTCCCGTTGTGCAGGGGCGTGCCGGTCTGCGCGAAGCGCTGCACCTCGATGCCCATCTGGCAGTGGCGGGTGCACTGCTCGCAGCCGATGCACCTGCTGTCGGCGACGATCTGGGGCTTGGCGAAGGCCCGCGCCAGCACCTCCATGTAGGCGCGCAGGGGGCAGAAGAAGCGGCACCACGCCCGGTTTCCCAGCGCGGGGTAGAGCGCGACCCCGGCGAGGCTCGCCAGCCCGAAGTCGACCATCAGGCCGTACCAGCGCTGGGCGAAGGCCTTGGTCGAGCCCAGGGCCGCGCCGCCGACCCCCCACGCGTCGAGCAAGATCAGCGCGGTGGTGGGGATCGCCGCGAAGAGCACCAGCCGTCCGGCCCACTCGGCCTGGCGCGAGGCCGGCCCACGGGGGGCCCGGCTGCGCCAGAGGTCGCCCATCGTCTCGGCCAGCCCGCCGCAGCCGCAGAGGCGCGAGCAGAAGGCGAGCCCGTTCTTGCGCACGTAGAGCGGGATCAGCACGAAGGTGCTGAGCCCGCCGAGGGCCAGCCAGCCGACCGCCGCGACGACGTCGCCGTCGGCCCAGCCGGGCGCGTCGACCAGCGACCAGATGCTGAGCGGCCAGGGCACGGTCAGGGCGTAGACCTTCCAGGGCCGGTCGAGCAGCAGGGGCGCGATCAGCTCCGGCACGGCGAACAGCAGCACGACCTGAAAGCCGATGAGGCTGAGGTAGCGGCGCCGCTGGGCCGGGCCGGGGTGGGCCGACATCGCGCGCAGGCCGAAGACGAGCACCAGCAGGCTGTAGGTGAGGGTGCCCCAAAAGGATGGACCGAGCTCGCGCCCGCCGAGCTGCACGGTGAGGGCCGCCGCAGCCCCCTCCAGCGGGTCGCCCGGCCCGAAGGGGAACAGCCCCCACTTCCCCTTGAGCACGTAGAAAATGTACACCAGCACGGCAAAGAGCAGCACGCCGAGGGCGCGGGCCCCCCGCCAGTCGCCCTCGATCGGCAGGCCCCAGCGGCGCAGGGCGGCGTAGGGCGGGGTGGCGCCGAGCAGCGCGTAGAGGCGGTCGCAGGGCAGGCTGCGCTCGGCCCCGCCTTGGGTCAGGGCCACCGCTCCGGCCGTGCGCGCGGTGATCTCGGCCCCGGTCAGCAGGCGGAGCTGCCCCTGCTCCACCAGCGCACGCACCCGCTCCTGGTTGCGGGGCCGGGCCCGGCTCAGGTCGGGGCCCCGCACCACCAGGGTCACCTCGGCGCCCGCGCCGACCAGCGCGACCGCGGCCTCTGCGGCGCTGTCCCCGCCACCGGCCACCACGCAGCGCTGGCCTCGGGCCTCGGCCGGGTCGCCCAGGCTCGACAGGGGAGGGGGCCCGGCGAGGGACCGCAAGGGGAGGGGGACCGGCTGACCCCGGCGCCCGATCGCCAGCACCACCTCGCGGGAGCGGACGGTCGACGCGCCGCCGGGCCCGGTGAGCGTCGCGGTGAGCGCGCCGCCGCTGGGCACCAGATCGACGAGCTGCAGGCCCGCCTCGACCTTCACCCCCGCCGCGTCCAGCGCCGCCCGCCAGCGGGCGACCTGCGCGTCTTTGGTGCCGTCGGTGAAGGGCAGGGGCGCGGGGCCCCGCAGGCCCTCGGCGTAGATCATCTTGCCGGTGGGCAGCGCGGCGACGGTCGCGAAGGCATCGTGCTGGTCGATGATCCGGTAGCGCAGGCTCGCCCGCTGCAGCGCGAGGGCCACGCAGGCCCCCGCCGGACCAGCGCCGACGATGAGCACGTCCAGCGCGCTGTCGTCGCCGGTGGGGGCGCGGGCCGCGGCCGCGAGGCGCGCGCCCAGGCGGTCCCCCGCCGCCATCGCCGCGCCGATCAGCGGCGCGTCGAGAAGGTCGCCGACGACGGTCACCCCGGACAGGGCGGTCGCGCCGCCGGGCCCGGCTTCGGGCCGCGGGGTCAGGCCGATGAACCGCGACGCGCCGGTCCAGACCTGCAGCTGGGCGCGGGCGGTCGAGGCGCGCTGCGCGGGTTCGAGGGCGGTCATGGGCAGGCTCCGCGGGGCAGCGCCCCCGCGCTCCGGTATCCTCCCGGGGCCCGGCGTCGCCGGACGACAGGGGGAGCATGGGCCGGCGCGCACACCACCACACCGCCGCCGCGGGCCTCGCGCTGGCCCTCGGCGCCTGCCGCGCGCCGGTGGCGCCCCCCGCGCCGCTCTGGGCGCTGTTGACCGTCGATACTTGGCGTTTTGACCACTGGACCGCGGCGCGCAGCCCCAACCTGTGGACGCTCGGTCAGGCTGGCGAGGCCTTCACCAGCGCGTGGTCGCCGATCGGCCTCACCACCCCGGCCCACCTGACGATGATGACCGGCCTTCAGCCGTGGGAGCACGGGGTTGAGGCCAACAACCACCACGGCTTCACCCTCGTGTCCGCGGTGCCGACGCTGGCTGAGCAGCGCCCCGACTGGGACACCGCGGCCTTCGTGAGCGCCTGGCCGGCCGGCCCCGAGGGAGGCTTGTCCCGGGGTTTTGACCGCTTCGAGGGCCCCGAGCAGGGCGAGCGGGACGGGCGCTTCGCGGTCGAGGCCGGGCGGGCGTGGCTCGACGCCCACCGCCCCGACCAGCCGGGCCTGCTCTGGGT
>JBJONS010000043.1:0-10385 GCA_046051725.1 Pseudomonadota bacterium
CCCCTGGCCCTGGGGGTCTGGGGGCGGGGACCGCCCCCGGCATCCACGCCAAAACCGAGCGTCGACCGCGCAACAGGCCTCATCGCCGCGGTGAGCCCCAGCGCCGACACCGCGAGCCTAATCAAGAAAAGCCGGATCAGAAGGGGGGGGGCCAGCCCCCCGCAACGCCCCCCGGCAGGCAGACCGCGCCGCGCGCGCCCTGCGCAGGCCGCGTTCCAAAAACAACGACGCCGCCGGGGCCTCAACCCCGGCGGCGCGCGCTCCGATCCCCGATCAGGGGCCGAAGGGCTTCGGTGGGGTGAACCCAATGGGGGAGGTGCTGAGGCCGCCGGCCTTGACCTTGGTCTTGGTCTTCATGGTGTCTCCGCGCGATGGGTGGCCGCGGTCGGATTGACCGCGCGCGCCGTCGCTTGCCCTGCACAGGCACCGGGATCTTCGGCCCCGCCGGCGCTGGCTGCAATGGGTTTTTGCGTACGGGGCGCCGCGTGCTGCGAGAGCGCCCTGCTCGCCGTTGTCCCCGAACATTTCTGCACATTACAGCCGGCCCGCAGCCGCGCCCCGGCGGCTCGCCGGGCTGCGCGCGCGCCCGCGGGCCCCAAAAATGGCGGGGCCGCGGCGCCTCGCGGCCGCCGCGGCCCCCGTTCGGGCGGTGCGACAGTGGCTCCCTCCGCTTGACACACCCGGGCGCGAGGGACGCCGGCGCACACCGCCGCGGCCCTCTTCGGCCGGGCGGGCGGGGCCTGAACCCGAGCCGCAGCCATCCCCGGGAGACGGCGTACGCGCAGGCGCGCAGGCCCGGCGCGGCGCGGACCCGCCCGCGGGCAGCGCCGCCCGCCGGGGGGCGTTGCGGGGGGCGGAGCCCCCCGCCCCCCTTCTTTGCTCAGTCGGGCTCGCCGCAGGTCGCCCCGTCGGCCGGGCGCAGCACCTCGCGGGTGGTGGCGCCGGCGATCTTGTCCTCGAGGGTGAACCGCAGCTTGATCGCGTCGTTGCCCAGCCAGAGGGCGGCTTGGTCGGCGAAGTAGGGCGAGTCGGTCAGCGCGGACTGGCCGCCGGGCAGCACGTTGTAGCCCTCGACCCCGGTCGGCCCGAGCGCGAAGACCATGCGGAAGACCGGCCCCGAGCCGTAGCTGAACGACCCGCGGTTGAACCCGGTGTTCGCCGCGTCGACCGACTCGGTGTCGCCCGGCCGGGGGAACCAGGGCAGGTCGGCCCGCGGGTCGGTGGGCACCAGGCCCTCGGCCAGCGGCAGCACCTCGGGCGTGATCGCGAAGCCGCCGGTCAGGGCCCCAAAAGCGCCGTCGCTGCCCAAGAACTCGGCGAGCACCGACTCGAAGCGGGCCATGTGGCGCAGGCCCCAGCGCCACTCGGCCATGTCGCTGGTGCCGAAGCCGCCCGCGCCGTCGCCGGTCGGCGGGCCGCTGAGCGCGTCGAGTCCGGCGCGCAGCGACAGCACGAGCAGCTCGTCGGCGCGCTCGACCTCGGGCGTGCCGAGCACGTCCCAGAAGGCCGACTCGCGCGTGCTCGGGTCCCAGCTGGCCATCGCGCCTTCGCTGCTCGGTCCCCGATCGGTGAGCATGCGGTGCAGCAGGTTGATCCGGCCGCTGGTGCCGCCCGTGCGGTAGAGGTCGTTGATCGCCTCGTCGTCGAGCACATAGGCGACGAGCCAGCCCTTGGTCTCGTTGAAGATCATCGCCGCGACGCTGTCGTCGACGTCTTGCGCGGTCGGGCTGTCGTAGAAGGTCTCGACCCCGCTGGCGGCGAAGCAGCCCCGGTCCTCCCAGGCCTCGAGGCGGGCGGCGGCCTCGAGCAGCCGCTCAGCGTCGGGGGCGAACGCGTCGACCAGGCGCTGCTCGTCGTCGGTGAGCACCCGGTCGACCGCGGCCAAGCCCTCGGCCCGCTGCACCGCGTTGACGATCTGGTCGTTGATCAGGCGGCAGTGCGGCGAGCTGTGGTCGGCCTGGATGTCCATCATGTCGGCGAGGCTGGCCGCGCCGCTGATCCCGTCGAGGCGGTCGGCGATGCGGCGCATGCGCGTGCCGGTGTCCCAGGGCCCGCCGATGTAGCGGCGGCTGTTCTCGAGCGCGCTGTCGAGGCCGTGGCCGCCGGGGTCGTTGTTGGCGGTGGCGACCCAGCCCTGGGCCGGGCTGATCGAAAACGGCACCTCGGCCTCGGGGATCATGCAGCGCACCGGGTCGGTGTCGAGGCTGGTGTCGACCTGATCGGCGGCGTCGAGCACCACCTCAAAGCCGCCCCAGGTGGTGCCGTCGAGCAGCAGCGTCGGGTCGGCGCCCTCGGTCCACCGGCCGCTGGCGTCGCGCGGGTAGTGGTCGCGGCAGGGGATGGCCTGGAAGCTCGTGTAGAGCACGTCGCCGGCCGCGTCGGCGGCGATGATGTTCTGGCTGTAGGCGACCAGGCCGCGGGCGGCGTCCTTGACCTCGGCCACGCTGTTGGCCCGGCCCCAGGCCTCGACCGTGGTCAGCAGGCCGTTGTTGTCGAGGCCGGTGTAGTCGAAGCTCACCCCGGTCACAATGCCGTCGCCGTCGACGTCGCGGGGGATCACCAGCGTGCCCTGCAGGTTCACCACCGGGCGCCCGGCCACGTCCTCGGGCGCGACCGCGTCGCCCTCGACCTCGACCAAGAAGCGGCCGTCGGCGGTCGTGTAGCGGGTGACCGTCTCGACCCGCCCCACGCTGCCGAGCACCGGCACGTCGGCGATGGTGATCTGCTCGGTGATCGCGACCAGGGGCTCTTCGGCCCCGCCCTTGCGCGCCGCCACCGGCAGGCCGCCGCCGAGCACCAGCTCTTCGCGGTACCAGTCGGTGATGTCGCCGCCGAGCTGGGTCTGCGACCAGGCGACCCGGCCGTTGGTGCCCACCGCCATGTAGGGCAAGCCGGGCAGGCCCAGCCCGAGCTGGGTGGTCTCGCCGCCGCCGAGGTGGGCGTCGTCGAGGCCGACCTGCCAGAACAGCGAGGGCACGGTCAGCGGCAGGTGGCCGTCGCCGGCGAGCAGGCTGCGGCCGTCGGTCGAGGCCGCGCCGGACACCGCCCAGGCGTTGCTGCCCCAGCCGAGCTCGTCGTCGTGGCCGAGCCGGCGCTCGAGGCGGTTCATGCGGTCTTCGAGGCGGCGCAGCGAGCTGAGCGGCACCCGGGGCGCGGCGGGCAGGCGGCGGGCGGCGGCGGTCGGGGCGGCGCCGAGGCTCCAGCCGGGCGCGCTGACGTCGGGGTAGATCGGCGCGAGGTGGCCCCAGACGTCGAAGCCGGCGCCGGCCTCGCGCAGGTCCTTGGCCGGCGTGCCCTCGGGGTAGAGCCCGGCCTGCAGCGCGGCGAGCTTGCGGCTGGCGCCGACGTCCTCGGTCTCAAAGCCGAGCTCGTAGACGAGGCTGGCCAGGGCGCCGGCCAGATCGCGGCGGTCGAAGGGCGCCATGAGCTCGACCGGGTCGCTGGCCCCGAGCAGGCCCGCGGCGAGCACGAGCTCAGACGGCGGCGGCAGGGCGCCGATGCGCACCTGCTCGATGTAGGCGTTGACCCCGCGGGCGTAGGCGTCGAGCTCGTCGGTCTGGCTCGGGCTCAGGTTGCCGAGCAGCACCTCGGCCACGTGGGTCATGCCGGTGGCCCGCGCGGCGAGGTCGGACTCGAGGCCGGCGTCGCCGAGCAGCTCGGACACGCGGCCGAGCGAGAGCCGGCGGGCGAGGTCGAGGAAGAAGAAGCGGTCGGCGGCGTAGGTGTAGCCGGTGGCGAAGGCCAGATCGGCGCGGCTGTGGGCGTAGATGTGCGGGACGTTGCCCTCGGTGCGCAGCACGTGCACCGGGCACCCGAGGCCCTCGACCGAGGCGATGGTGCCGGCGGGCACCGCCCAGAGCGGCGAGCTGATCGCCTCGTCGCCGCCCTCTTCGCCGCCCTCGCCGCCGCCGTCGGGGGTCTTGGTGCCGTCATTGCAGGCGGGCAGCAGCAGCAGGGTCAGCAGGGCGAGGGGCGAGGCTCGGCGCATGGGCAGCTCCAGAGGGGGAGGCGGAGCGTAGCACCCGGCGCGCGGCCCGCGGCGCGTGGGGCCGGAGGGCGCCGGGAGCGCGTCGGGTCGGTGGATCACGCGCTGCCCAGGCGCGGGGAGCGCGCGGCGGGCGGCGGCCCGGTCGCTCAGGCCGTCGCGCGGCGCATGCGCTCGAGCAGCGCGTCGGCCTCGGCCAACTCGACGCCGGCGGCGCGGCAGGCCTCGCGCAGGCCGCCGACCAGCGGCAGGGCCTCGGCCCGGCGGTCGGCGGCGTCGAGGCGCTCGAGCAGGCAGCGGGCCAAGAACAGCCCGTCGACGCCGAGCGCGAGCAGCTCGCCCATGGCGCTCGGCTCGATCGGGGTCGCGTCGCCGGTGTGGGCGGTGGTCTGCTCTTCGCCGAAGCGCACGACGTGGGTGCCGCCGGGCAGCTCGACGAGCTGGTGCAGCACCCGGCCCAGCAGCTGCTCGGCCGGCAGCGGATCGCGCAGGGGCAGGGGCGCGGCGCCCCGGCCCTCGAGCAGCTGCAGCACGGCGAGCTGGGGCCGGGCGTTGAGGGCGACGGTGGCGTAGCCGGCCTCGCCCTCTTCGCGCAGCTCCATCGCCGCGTGCAGGGCCGCCCGCGCCGGCTCGGTGCGGCCGGCGGCGCGCAGCGACCGGGCGAGGTGCAGCTGCACCTCTCCGGCTGCCCGGCGGTCGCCGTGGGCCACGAGGCGGTCGACGGCGGCGCGCAGGCGCTGGTGGGCCTCTTCTCCGCGCAGCAAGAAGACCATCGGCTCGGCGGCGAGGCCCCAGGCCAGCGCCTCGAAGCGCAGCAGGCCGTGGTCGCGGCTCAGCTCGACCACCCGCAGCGACTCGTTCCAGGCGACCATCGGGTCGGCGACCGCGAGCAGGCGGGCCCGCAGCAGGCGGGCCTGGGCCTCGATCTCGGGCGCCGGCCGCAGCGCGAGCACGGCGAGCAGGTCGGCGACCGCGCCGTCCAGGTCGAGGCCGATGGCCCGGCACAGCGCCGCGCCCAGCAGCAGCTCGGCCCGGTCGGCGCCGCGGGGGCCCGCCCGGCGCAGGGCCTCGCCGAGCGCCGGGAGCAGGTCGGGCCGGGGGTGCAGGCGCGCGTCGAGGGCCAGGGCCAGCTCAGGCGTCAGGGCGGCGAGCTCGGCGGCGGCCTCGGGCGCGCTGAGGCCGGCGCGCCAGGTGGCCTCGACGCGGATCTGGGCGGCGAGCACGGCCAGCTCGGCCGCCTCGGCGCCGACCGCCCGGGCCGCCCGCGCGGCGTCGCTGGCCAGCGAGAGCAGCGCGGGCACCGGCAGGCTGCGGTGCAGGGCCCGCAGCGCCTGTCCGAGCAGCGGCCAGGCCCGGTCGGGGCGCTGGGCGGCCAGCAGGTGGCGGCCGACCCGGGCGAGCAGGGCCGCCTCGCCGCCGTCCATGGCCCAAGACTCGGCCAGCGCGAGGTGCAGGCGCACCTGCTCGCTGGGCGGGATGCTCTCGCGCACCACCGCGGCCAGCGCCGGCGGCTGCAGCGCGCAGACGCCCTGCTGCAGCTCGACGAGGCCCTCGACCACCAAGCGGTCGAGGCCGCTCTTGTCGATGCGGCGGATCACGTCGTCGCGGCAGCCGGGCTCAGAGAGCGCCAGCGCGCAGAGCGCGGTGCAGCTCGCCAGCTCGGGGCCGACGACCGCGAGGCGCTCGCGGGCCAGGGTCGGCGCGTCGGCGGGGATGTGCAGCTCGCCGCCCACGAGGCGCCAGCTGCGGCCGGGCTGACCGGGCCGGGTGATCTCTTCGAGCATGCCGGCGCGCAGCCAGTGGCGCAGCACCTCGTGCACCAGCCGCGGGTTGCCGGCGGTGTGGCGGGCCAGCGAGGCGGCCAGCGCCGGCTCGAGCGGCAGGTGGGCCTGCACCAGCGACTCGCTGTCGGCGGGGCCCAGCGGGTCGATGTGCACGCGCCGGGCGACCTTGTGGTGGCGGGCCCGCAGCTCGGTGAGGCTGGCGCAGGGCCGGTCGGCCCGGGTGGTCACCAGCACGAGCACCGGGGCGCTGCGGCCCATGAGCTGCTCGACGATGTCCCAGCAGTCGTCGTTCTCGTCGGCGAGGTCGGCGTCCTCGAGCCACAGCGTCGACAGGCCCCGCCAGCTGCGGCGCACGAGGTGCTCGATCATCATCTCTTGGACGGCGCTGCGGCGGGGCGGCGGGCCGCCGGGCAAGGGCAGCAGCCACTCGGCCACCCGCTGGGCGTCGGCCTCGGCCAGCGGCAGGGGGCAGCCGCGGTCGCGGGCGAGCAGGCCGGCGAGGTCCTCGACGTAGAGGTCGCGGTGCTCGCCGGGGCGCAGCACGCGGCGCCAAGCGCCCCGCAGGCCGGCGTCGGGGCTGTTGCGGACCGCGTACTCGAGGCGGACGCCCTCGCCGACGCCGCGCTCCTCCATCGCGCGGACGAACTCGCTGACCAGGCGCGTGCGGCCGCAGCCCTCGGGCCCGCAGAGCTCGATGAGCAGGGGACGGCGGCCCCGGATCACCGTGCGGGCGGCCCTCCACAACATGTCGAGCTCGGTGTCGCGCCCGACGAGCTGGATCTCGCGGTGGAGCATCAGCGCCGGCGCCTGCGGCACCCGGCGGTTCGGCGGCGCCACGGCGCCCAGCGGCGGCTCGGTCCAGGCCGGCGGCCGGTGGTAGGGCTTGACCCCCGCCGGCGGGGGCTGCTCGGGGCGGCCGGCCGGGTTCGGCACCGGGCGCACCGCCCGGCGGGGCGCGGCGGGGCTGCCAAAGACGGTGGTGCGGCCCTCTTGGTCGTCGGGCTCGGGCAGGCCCGGAAGCTGCTTGAGCGCGCGGATGACGTCGGCGGCGTAGTCGTAGCGCGCGCGGAAGTCGGGCTCGAGCATCGGCAGCAGCACCTCGTCGAGGCCCGGCGGCACGACCATGCCGGGCCGCAGCGGCACCGTCTTGGGCGGGTGGTCGCGCTCGTCGAGGGCCGAGACCGGGTCGCGGGCCGGGTAGGGCAGCTCGCCGCTGAGCAGGCGGTAGAGCACCGCCCCGACGCTGAACAGGTCCGACGCCGGGCACCAGAGGTTGTGCTGGCCGGTGAGCCGCTCGGGCGCCATGTACGAGACGGTGCCGATGACGCTCTTGTCGGCGTCATCCTCGCCGTGCAGGGCGCGGGCCACGCCCAGATCGGCCAGCCACAGCTCGCGGGCGCCGCGCGAGCCGGTGCGGTGCAGCAGCAGGTTGCCGAGCTTGATGTCGAGGTGGAGGATGCCGCGCGAGTGCAGCGCGGCCAGCGCCTCGAGCATCTGGGTCGTGAACAGCAGCAGCTCGGGCCAGGCCACCGGGCCGCCGGCCAGATCGAGCAGCGAGCCGTCGCTGGCCAGCGCGAACGCGAGGTAGCCGCTGCCGTCGGGCGCGCGGCCCATGTCGTGCAGCGCGATGACGTTGGGGTGCACCACCCGGCTCGCCAGCACCGCCTCGCGCTCGAGGCTGGCCAGGAAGCCCGGCGAGTTGTTCTTCAGGACCTTGAGCGCGACGAGCACGCCCAGGGCCTCGTCTTGCACCCGCCAGACGGTGCTGGCGCCGCCGGTGCCCAGCAGGGCCCGCTCCGCCGAAGGCCAGAGGCGGTAGCGCCGCGGCAGGGTCGGGAGGGGAGGGGTGCCTTTGCTCATCGAAACCTCGGCGCGCGGGAGCCGCTGCCGGGCGATGTTTGAACAGCGGGTCGGCCATGGTCAACGGCGCCGCGGAGAGGGGCGCGCTGGTCGGCGCTCTCGGGCCCGCTCTGCGACAGTTCGCGGAGGCTTAGGCGCGCCCCTCGCCGATCCGCTGGTTGCGCAGCACCGTGGTGCGCGCGGCGAGGCTGGGCGGCAGCCGGCGGTAGATCTCGTCGCAGGCGTAGCGGTGGTCGTAGCGGGCGCTGAGGTGGGTCAGCAGCAGGGCCTGGTTCTCGAACAGCGCTGCGCGCTCGACGATCTCGTCGAGGTGCACGTGGCCGAGCCGCCGGGCGCCCTCGACGCTGACCTTCTGGTCGACGAAGGTGCACTCCAAGATGAGCAGGCCAGCCCGCAGCAGGGCCGGTTCGCGGTCGAGCACGTCGATCACCGTGTCGCCGCAGAAGGCCGCCTCGAGGGCCTCGACCTCTTCGCTGACGATCTCGCCGCGGGCCCGCGCGTCGCGGATCTCAGGCCCGGGCGCCCCCTGCCAGGCCGGCAGCAGCTTGCTGCGGGTCTTGTGCAGGGCGTAGCCGACGCTGGGCACCCGGTGGATCGCGCGAAAGACCTCGGCCCGCAGGCCCGGCGCGAGCTGGACCTGGTCGCCGGGGCGCACGGGCTCGAGCGTGCAGCTGAGCTCAGACTTGTCGAGCCGCCGCCAGACCTCGAGCAGCTCGAGCACCCCCTCGTGGTTCTCGGCGGGCAGCAGGTAGCGGGGCGTCTTCATGCCAAAGAGGCTGCGGGTGGCGCAGTGGCTGACCAGCGCGCCCATGTGGTCGATGTGGGCGTGCGTGAACAGCACGTTGCGCCGCGAGACGGCCGAGGGCGGGCAGACCCCGAGGTCGAACGCGAGGTCGAACCCGGGCAGCTGGATGTTGGTCTCGAGGCCGGCGACGCTGGTGGCCTCGACGGCGACGCCGGCGAGCTGGAGCATAGGGTCGGCTATCCCGACCGCAGGCCCCGCGCGCCGACACGGGGCCGTCCCACCGGCCGGTCGGTGCGGCCCCGGCCGGTCGGTGCGTCCACCGGCCTGTGGGTACCGGCCGGTCGGTGCAGGGGGAGGAGCAGGCCGCCCCCTTGCGGAGATGGCGCGCTGCGCGCCGCTCTGCGCGTCGAGCCCGGAGGGTGCGGGCCTGGCACAGCGCTTGCTTCGTGGGCTGCGTCGCCGGTCGGCCCGCGCGCCGCCGCCGCCCCTCTCCACCCTCCACCCCACGCACCCCCACAGGAGCCGCCATGAGCACCCCCGCGCTGCAGAGCCACGAGGGCCAGCAGGTCCCCCACGTCAGCATCCCCGTCCTCGGCCCCAACGGCTGGGAGAAGATCGACACCCAGGCCTTCTTCGCCGGCAAGACCGTCGTGGTCTTCGGCCTGCCCGGGGCCTACACCCCGACCTGCTCGACCAGCCACGTGCCCCGCTACCAAGAGCTGCTGCCCGCGTTTCGGGCCGCCGGCGTCGACGCGGTGGTCTGCGTCTCGGTCAACGACACCTTCGTCATGAGCGCCTGGCAGCGCGACGAGGGGGCGACCGGCCTCGTGTTCTTCCCCGACGGCAACGGCGAGTTCACCGCGCAGCTCGGCATGCTGGTCGACAAGTCGGCCATCGGCTTCGGCAAGCGCAGCTGGCGCTACTCGATGCTGGTCCGCGATGGCCGCGTCGACAAGATGTTCGTCGAGCCCGACCAGCCGGGCGACCCCTTCGTGGTCAGCGACGCCGACACCATGCTCAAGCACCTCGGCGCCACCGGGGCGGCCCAGCCGGACATCTTCTTGCTGACCAAGCCCTTCTGCGGGCACTGCACCCGGGCGAAGGCGGCGCTGGCCGCGCGGGGGCTGGCCTTTGACGAGCAGCCGAGCACGCCGCGCAGCCTGCGGGCGGTGAGCAAGTCGCCGACCACGCCGCAGGTGTGGATCGATGGGGAGCATGTGGGCGGGGCTGAGGAGCTGATCGCTTGGTTGGCGGACCATCCGGAGGTTTGAGGTGCTGGGGCTTGGCCCCAGCACCCCTTTTGGGGGCTGGCCCCGGCGTCCTTTTTCGGGGCTTGGGCCAGGCGCTCCGTTGATGGTGGCTTGGCCGTTGCTCGCCGCTGGGCTGCGGTGGGTCCGCTGAGCGCGACGTGGATGTGTTTGTCGGTGTTTTCGCGCGGGCCGGCACCGTTTCGTTGGTGGATGCCGGGGGCGGGCCCCGCCCCCGGACCCCCTGGGGCACGGGGCCTGCGCGGCCCCTTGCATCCCGCGCCACGGGGGGCCGGCGCGCCGCCGTTGCGCGGCGATGCGCCGCGCAGCGGCGCGCAACGGCCCCCCTTTGGAAACCCCCCGGGTCGGCGCGTTTTGGGGCTCGGGTGGGCGATGAGGTGGGGCGCCGCGAAGGGCTGGGCTTCGGTGCGCGGGGCGAGTCGGCGCGTTTTGGGGCTCGGGTGGGCGATGAGGTGGGGCGCCGCGAAGGGCCGGGCTTGGGCTTGGGCTTGGCCCCGGCGCGGCGCTCAGCTGCCTTGGGGGAGCGGGGTGCAGCGGCTGTGGCCGCGCCCGGGGCGCTTGCCTACGCAGATGGCCTCGCCTTCGGTCCAGGCGACGCGGCGGCCGTGGGGGGCGGGCCAGACCTCGGCGCGCGGCCCGGTGGCTTGGGGCTGGGGCGGCGCGCTGGGGCGCCAGCGGTACCAGCGGGCGGGCAGCTCGGCCTCGGCGGTCGGCAGGCAGGGGCGGGGCGGGCCCAGCGGGCA
>JBJONS010000044.1:0-4576 GCA_046051725.1 Pseudomonadota bacterium
GGCGCCTCGGCTTTAACCGCGCAGGGGGCCACGTGCCGCTGCACACGGGGCCCCGGTGGGCTCCGCGCCGTTGCCCGGTGGGCGACAGCGCCCGGCCGACCGGCGCGCGCCGCGCAGCGGCGGTCGCCCCGCGACCGAGCCCGCGCGCCCGCGGACCTTGGCCGCGGGCGGGGCCGCGGGCGAGCGCAGAGGGGGGCCGAAGGCGCCCGACCGCCCCCGTGCCGCGCTCAGAGCTTCTCGACCGTCACGATGGCGTTGAAGTCGGGCTGCTCGCTGCAGGGGTCGTAGCGCCGCTCGATGATGCCGTTGCACTCGGGCCAATAGGCCGCGAGCACGCCTGGCTTGATGTTCATCGGCCGCACCTTGGCGTCCCAGTGGCCGAGAGCGCTGCGCAGCCGCACCCGGTCGTTGGCCGCGACCCCGATCCGCCGCATGTCGGCCGGGTTCATGAACAGATCGTCGCGCCCCTCGCCGCCCTGCAGGCGGTCGATGTCTTTGATGATGATGCTGTTGAACTGCTTGCCGCGGCGGGTGCTGAGCCAGAAGTGGCCCGGCGGCACGGCGTTGTCGGGCAGGGCGGTGGGCGTGAACCGGGCCCGCTTGTTGGGCATGGTGTGGAAGTCGGTGCAGAGCAGCGGCCCGCCCCACTGCACCCAGTCGCCGGCGCGCTTGAGCGTCGAGATGCCGCGGTACATGGGCATCGCGCGCTCCATCTCGTCGCGGATGATGGAGCTGTCGGTGTAGTCGAGCGCGGGCCCCAGCGCCGGGCGCAGCGCGCGGGCGAACTGGGCGATGATCTGGTACTCGGGCCGGGCCTCGCCCACCTGGGGATGGCCGGTGACCTCGGGGGAGAAGCGGATGCGACGCTCGGTCGAGGTGCTCGTACCCCCACCCTTCTGCTCGTAGCGGGTCTGTCCGGGCAGCAGCAGCACGAACTCTTTGGGCTCGAGCAGCATGCTGGTGTTGACCACGATGTCTTGGTGGACGCGCACCGGGGTGTTGGCGAAGGCCTCGACCACGAATTGGGGGTCGGGCATGGTGGCCAGCAGGTTGCCGCCCAGGTTGTAGAGCAGGTCAAGCTCGCCGCGGTGGGCCGCCTCGACCATCGGGCCGGTGGTCAGGCCCTTCCAGGTGGGGATGGGGTGCCCCCACACCTTGCTCATCTCGGCGGCGGTCTCTTCGGTCAGGGTGCGGCCGCCGGGCAGCTTGTTGGGGGCGACCCCGATCTCTCCGCCGCCTTGCACGCCCGAGTGGCCCCGGATCGGCAAGATGCCGCACTTGGCCCGGCCCAGCGTGCCGGTCGCGAGGTGCAGGTTGACGACCGCCTCGACGTTCTGCACGCCCCAGCGGTGCTGGGTCAGGCCCATCGAGTACACGGTCACAAAACTCTGGGCCCGGGTCAGCAGCTCGGCGAACCACTCGATGTCGCGGCGGCGGCAGCCGGCCACGGCCTCGAGCTCCTCCCAGCTCTGGGCCGCGACCGCGGCGGCGGCCTCGGCGAAGCCCTCGGTCTTGCCGTTCACGTAGTCGAGGTTCACCGCCCCGCGCTCGATCAGGGCCTTGAGCACGCCGTTGAGGAAGCCGATGTCGCCGCCGGCGTTGACCTGGATGAAGTCGTCCATCAGGGTGGTGCCGAAGAGGGCCGAGCGCGGGTCGCTGGGCACCCAGTAGCGTTCGAGGCCCTTCTCGAGCGTGGTGTTCACCACGACGATACGGGTACCCTGGCGCTTCGCCTCCATCAGGTACTTCATCGAGACCGGCTGGTTGTTGCTCAGGTTGGTGCCGATGAGCAAGATGAGATCGGTGCCGATCAGATCGCTGAGCGAGCAGGTCGGCGCGCCGACCCCAATGGTGCGAGACAGGCCCGCCACCGTCGCCGCGTGGCAGAGGCGCGCGCAGAGGTCGACGTGGTTGGTGCCGAGCAGCCGCGCCGCCTTGTTGAAGGCGTAGTAGACCTCGTTGGTGACCCCTTTGCTGGTGGCAAAGAAGGCGAGCCGGCGCGGGTCGACGTCGCGCAGCCGGTCGCGGGCGAGCCCGAAGGCCTCGTCCCACGAGATGCGCCGGAAGCCCCGGTCGCCGCGCCGGTAGATGAAGGGGTAGGGCAGGCGGCCGAGCCGCTGCAGCTGCGCGTTGGACATGCCGCGCAGGCGGTCAATGTCGAGCAGATCGGCCGGTGCGAGCGGGCCCATCGTGTTGATGCGCAGCAGCTTGAGGCGGCTGGTGCACACATGGGTGCCCGAGATCACGTCGTCGCGCAGGCCGCGCGGGCCGAGCGAGCAGCCGTCACAGACCCCCTCGTTGAGGATGTTCCAGGCGTAGGGCAGGGCGTCGCGGTTCTCCCACACGACCTCGGCGGTCTCGAGGATGTGGTGCGGCTTGTCGAGCCCGAGCCCAAACGGGCGCCAAGAGGCCGCCGCGTGCGCGCCGCGGATGGCCGGCAGGTCGTTGCTGCGCGAGCGCACCGGGGGACGGGCGGCCGGGGCGGTCAGCGCGGCCTCGGCGGCGGCCGGGAGGGCGGCGTCGGCCTCGCCAGCGGCAGCGGTGGGAACGACGTCCAGCACGTCGGCTTCGGCGGGCGGGGCGGCGGTCGGGTCGGCGGGCGCGGTGGGGGCGGCGGACATTCTCACCTCGGGCGGCCCCGCTAACCCAGGCGCAGCCGCCGATGTAGATGCAGCAGGACGACGTCAGCTGCGTCATCCTCGCGCGGGCGTCTCCCGGGGGCCCGCGCAGGGCTGTGGCTGTCCACCCGGGCGCCGCTTAGGGCGGGGATCCGCGCCCTGAGGACCCATGCGCACCGTCGCCGACACGCTGGAGGAGGCGCTGAGCCTCAGCGCCGCGCTGGAGCCCCCCGCGCTGCGCCGCGCGCGCCTGCTCGCCCTCGCCCTCGCCGCGCGGGATCACGAGCAGCACGCCATCGGCGACGCGGCCGCCCTGCTGCTCGACACCGGCGCCGCCCAGCTTCCCGAGCGGGCCCTGCGCCTTGAGCGCGCCCTCGCCAGCCCCGAGGGCGGCCCCCGGCTGCGCGCCCTCGCCGAGGCCGTCGCCGACGCGCTCGCGCGGGCCTGGCCCTGGCGCCCCGGTCGGCTCACCCACCCCGATGAGGCCCGGGTGCTGCTGTGCAGCGCTTGGGCGCGCCTCGGCGAAGACAGCATGCTCGACGATGCTCTCGGCGGGTTCGTCGCACAAGGGCTGCACGCGCTGGGCTGGGCGGCGGCCTGCGCCGCCTCGTGGGGGCGCTCGCCCGAGCGGGCCGAGGCGCTGAGCTACCACGCCCTGACCTTGGCGGTGCGCGCCGACGATCGGGTCATCGAGCGACGGACCGTGCGGGTGATCGCCGAAGGGGCGCTCGTCGTCGGCCGCACCGGGGCCGCGCTGGCCCCGCTCAAGGCCCTGAGCGGGCTCGGGGTCTTTGGGCTGCGGTGGGCCGAAGCCGCGCTGGTGGTCGCCCAAGCCTGCGCCGAGAACGACGAGCTGGGCGCCGCCGGCGCGACCTTGCAGCGGGCCGCCCTGGCCGCCGAAGAGGTCGAGGGCGACGACCAAGCGGTCACCGCGCTGCTCTGCCGGGTGGCCGAGGCCCAGCGCCGCCACCTCGGCCCGGCCCTGGCCCGCACGACCGCCCAGCGCATCATCGACCGGCTTCGCGGCCACGTGATCGGGCCAGAGCCCAACCTCCGGCTGCCCTTTCGGCCGCTGCTCGAGGTCTCGCTGGCCAACCCCGGCCTCGCCGCCCCGCTGCGCGACCTGCTGCGCCGCCAGGCGGTGGTGGCGCCGGGCTGGTGCTTCGCGCTGGGCCTGCTCGAGCTCGGCACCGGGGCGCCCGAGCGGGCGCGCCAAGCCGCCCGGGTGCTTGAAGAGAGCGCCGACAGCGGCGCCAATGACGTCGAGGCGCGCTGGCTGGGGGGCCTGCTGCGGGCCCGCCTGGGCGAGCTGCCCCGGGCCCGGCGCCAGCTGCTCGAGGCGCTGCGGGAGCTGCCGGCGGGGGCGGCGGTGGACGTGCCGGGCAGCCCGGGCGGAGATCGACGCGCCGAGCGGGTCTTCACCGACGAGCTGCTGGCGGCCGGCGACCTGGAGGGCGCGCTGCTCATCGCCCGGCTGACCCCGGGCCCGGCCCTGCGGGGCGCGCTGCTGCGGCGCTGCGCCGACGCCCTGCGGCTGCGCGGGGAGCTGGGGGCGGCCCACGGCGCGCTCGACGAGGCGACGGCGGCCCTGGCCGAAGAAGAGGCGGCCGATCTGGACCCCGAGGTGCTGCTCGAGCTGGTGCTCGCCCGGGCCGCGGCCGGCCAAGAGCAGGCGGCGGCCGACCTGTTCGCCTGGGAGCGGGCCCGGCTGGTGGCGCGCGGGGACGGCGCGGCCCAGCTGCCCCTGGCCCAGGAGCGGCTGGGCGGGCGCTGCGGCGCGGGGGTCGACGCGGCGCTGGAGCGGGCCTGGGAGGAGGAGCTCGCCGCGCTGTCGGCGCCCGACGACCAGATCGGCCTGCTGCTCGCGTGGCTCGAGGCCCAGCGGGGCGCGGGCCTGCTGCCCCTGTCGGTGGGCGCCTGAGCGTGGAGGCCGGGCGCGCGCCGGCGCCGCCGGAATA
>JBJONS010000045.1:0-6558 GCA_046051725.1 Pseudomonadota bacterium
TGTACGCTGTCGCGCGCCTCGGAGGGTTCCTTCCATCGAACAAGGTCGCCGGCTGGCAGGTGCTTGGTCGTGGATTTTCAGACCTGCAGCAGATGGTACTTGTCTACAACATGCTCCAGGACGAGGTTCCCGAGATGTGATCAATGATGAGGCGCCAAGGGGGGCCCGCGCGCCGCCGTTGCGCGGCGATGCGCCGCGCAGCGGCGCGCAACGGCCCCCCTTTGGAAACCCCCCGAGGCGGCGCGTTTTGGGGTGGCTTTGGGCGAGGAAGGGGGGCGCCGCGGAGGGCTGGGCTTTGGTGGCCGAGGAAGGGAAGGGGGTCGCCGCGGCGGGCTTGGCCTTGGTGGCCGAGGATAGGGAAGTGGTGCGCTGCGGCGGGCTCGGCTTTGGTGGTCGAGGATGACGTGAGGTGCGTCATCTTCGACGCGGTGGGGCTCAGCGGCCGTCGAGGTAGCCCAGCGCCTTGAGCGCCTCGGCTTGGTCGGGGCTGAGGTCCTCTTCGCGGTAGGGCGGCGCGGCCTCGTCCCACGCGCTGAGGGCCCGCTCCAGGGCGCGGCTGGGCTCCTCTTCGGCGACCGGCGGCTGTCCGGGGGCCCGCAGGTGCAGGGCGGTCCGCGGCTCGGCTGGCCAGGCCATCCAGTGGTGCGCTCCGTCGGTCGCGCTGCGGGCGGTCCGCAGGTTGTTCCACCGTCCCGGCGGCGGCGCCTTGCCGCCCTTGGTCGCCTCGGCGAAGTGCACCGCTGGCGGCAGGCCGGCGCCCCAGGCCGCCCGCAGGTCCCGCCCCGCGCCCACCGGGGCGAGGCCCGCGCAGCCGGCGACCGCCGGGGCCAGCTCGCTGAGGCCGACGGTGTCGTGGACCACCGCGCCCGCCGGGCCGCAGGCGAGGCTGCCCTGGCCGGCCACGATCAGCGGCACGTGCAGGTTGACGAGGTGCACGTCGAGGCCGTGGCCGTAGGCCCGCGCGGGGATCTCGTCGAGGGTCTCGCCGTGGTCGCCAAAGAGCACCACGAGGCTGTCTTTGGCCCGGCCGCGGCGCTCGAGGCCGGCGAGCAGGCGGCCGAGCGCCCGGTCCATCGCCGCCACCTCGGCGAGGTACAGCGCCCGCGCCTGGCGGCGGTCGTCGACGCTCAGCGTGCCCGCCCGCGCCGAGACGACGAGCCAGTCAGCGTTCTCGCTGGTTCCGGTCACGGGGCCGGCGTAGCCCTCGACCCCGATCAGCGCCCGCAGGTCGGGCGGCGCGCCGTCGTAGGGCGAGTGGGCGTCGAAGAAGTGCGCGAAGGCGAAGACCGGCTGGGCGGCTGGCACGGCGTCGATCTGCTGCAGCAGGCGGTCGACCACCTGGTCGGCGGGGCGCTCGAAGCGCTTGCGCACCCGCGTGGTGATCTGGTCGTCGTAGGCCTGAAAGCCGCGCGCGAGGCCCTGATCGGCGCTGAGCACGCTCGCGCCGACCGTCGCCACCGTGGCCCAGCCGGCCGCCGCGAAGCGCTCAGTCAGCAAGGGCACCCGCTGTTCTACGGGGAACCCGTTTCTGGGAACACCGTGCTGGTGCGGATCAAGGCCCGAAAAGACGCTGGTGTGCGAGTTGAGCGTGGTCGGCGCGTGGGCCAGCGCCCACGCGAAGCGCACGCCGCGGGCGGCCAGCCTGTCGGCGTGGGGCGTGCGCGGCTGGGGGCGCAGGCTGGGGTCGAGCTCGAGGCCCCAGTGCGCCTCGGCGGCATAGGCGCCCAGCGCGTCGGCGCGGGTCGTGTCCCACGAGACCAACAGCACGGTCGGGGCGGCGGGCGGCGCGCCGCAGCCGGCGGCCCACAGCAGCGCCAGCGCCGCGGCCGGGCGCATCGGCGCTCAGCGCTCGCCTTCGCGCCGGGGCAGGGCGCCGGAGCGCTCCTCTTCGCCGGGGCGCGGCAGCACCTTGCACAAAAAGAGCCGCCGGTCGGTGCTCACGGCGCCGTCGACCCGGCGGGCGGGCACCTCCATGTAGACGCCCATGTCTTCGAAGCCGAGGCTGAGGTACATGTCATACGAGGAGTTGCGGACGGCCGAGGTGCGCAGCACGACGTTCGAGTAGCGGGCCCGGTCGATGAGCGCGAGCCGCAGCTGGATCAGCTCATGGCCGAGGCCGCTGCGGCGCCAGGACCGCAGGACGCCCAGCTCGGCGAGGTAGTAGCTGGCCTGCAGCGGCAGCAGGCCGTGCAGGGCGCGGGTCACGTCGGTCTTGGCCAGCGCGGGCACCGCGATGCCAAAGCCCACCACCTGGGTGTTCCCGCGGACCGCCAGCAGCGTGATGTTGTCGGGCACGTCGAGGAACTGCCGCAGGATGCCCTGGGCCTCAGACGGGAAGAAGCGCTCGTTGTAGGGCGGCTCGCTGAAGATGTCTTGGTAGGCGCCCGCGAAGGCGGCCCGGTAGGGCATCGCCTCGTGGTTGTTGCGCACCCGCAAGATGCGGACGCCGTCTGGCCGCTCGACCAGCACCTGCGGCTGCGGCAGCCGGAAGGTGTCGTCCTCGTGCGCGGTGTCGCGCTCCCCGCCGTTGCTCATGGGCTCTGCCCCTCTGTGCCCCGCGGGCTGACCCCCGTCCCGGCCGCGCACGGCGCGTCGGTCCCGGCGGGGGAGGGCGCGGGCTTGCCCGGTCTATCGCGCCGGGCGCGCCTGTCCCGGCCGCCCGCGCGCGCCGCTGCGGCGCCGAGGCCCGCCATCAGGCCCCGCCCTGGGGCACCGCGAGGCCCCAGCCCTCGGGCGGCGGGCCGGGCCGGCGCTCGTCGGGAGCCGGGCCGCGGTCGAGCAGGCCGAGGCCGCGCAGCCGCAGCACCGATCCGCCGGGGCCGTCGACGTCGATGTCGTAGAGGCCATCTTCGCTCAGCTGCACCATGACGCCGACCGGCAGTCCGTCCGCGGGCTGCTGATCGAGCTGCAGGCGCGAGATGGTGACCGGCTCGGCGAGCCGGCCCTGCACCGCGAGGTGGTGCAGCAGCGCCGCCTGGATCGCGTTGGCCAGCACCACCGGCGCCGCCCGCAGCGCGCCGCCGCCCAGCGGCCGGTGGTCGGGCAGCAGCTCGGCGAGCAGGCCGTTGGTGGCGATGGCGCCGACCTCGCTCAGCCCGCCGAGCAGCGGCCCTTGGGGCAGCAGGGCGGCGACCTCGGCCGCGGCCATCGGCTCGTCCGAGAAGAAGAACAGCGCGGGCAGAGCATCGTAGGGCAGGCTGTCCCCGAAGAGCAGCAGGGCCTCGGCCGCCCGCAGGGGCGGGCCCCCCTCGGCCGCGCAGGCGAGCACGCAGCGCACGCCCCCGCCCGGCTCGAGGCTCGCCCGCAGGTCGAGGCGCAGGCGCGCGCCCTCGGGAGTGGGCCCGTCGGTGCCGCCGAGCCCCCCGTCGTGGAGCACCACCGGCGCGTCGAGGCTCAGGTTGATCGCGCCGACGAAGTCTTGGCCGGGGCGCAGGGCGGCGGCGGTCGCCGCCATGACCTCGAGCACCAGCGCCGGCGGGAGCTGCAAGGGGCCCTCGGCTGGGCTGAGGCCGCGCAGGCGCTCGGCGGACAGCCGACCGAGGCCGGTGGCCACCGGGGCGCCGCGCTCGTCGACCGCGAGGCGCAGCCGCTCGATGAGGGGGTGGGCGCTGCGCAGCAGGTGGTCGGGCACCGCCGGGGCCAGCAGCAGGCTGCCGCTGACCCCGCTGGCGACCAGGTCGACGCAGCTGTTGGCCAGCGCCGCGCCGTCGAGCTCGTCGGCGCAGACGTGCAGGCTGCGCGGGCGCGACAGGCAGATGCGGCGCAGGGTCTCGTCGACCGCCGCGTCGGCCGCCGCCGGCGCCTCGACCTCGAAGCGGTGCACGGTGAGCAGCCAGGCGGTGCGCTCGAGCTCGCGGGCCAGCGTGCGGACCGGCAGGGTGGCGGCCGTGTGGGCGGCCAGCAGCTCGAGGTCGCCGGGCGGCGGGCCCTCGGCCACCGCCACGGCGCCGTCGAGCAGGCCAAAGCGGCGGCGGGCCTCGACCAGGGCGGCGCGCAGGCCGGCCGGGTCGTGCGGATCGGCGGGCAGGACCATCAGCTCGACGCCCAGGGCGTCGACCGCCTCGGACAGGCCCGCGTCGCCCTCGGTGGGCGGCACGAGCACGAGGCGCACGCGGCCGCGGCGGGCCAGGGCCAGCGTGAAGTCACCGGCGAGGCCGGCCGGCTCGCCGACCACCACGATCACCGGCTGCTCGCGCAGCACGCCGCCGGCGGGGGCGGCCGGCTCGCGCTCCATGCGCGAGACGCGGCGCTCGGGGCCGTCCAGCCAGACCTGCGGCTCGCCGTCGGCCCGGGCCAGCTCGCCGACCAAGAGGGCGGCGGCCTCGGCGTCGTCGAGCATCGGATCGACGTCCACCACCTGCACTTCGGCGCTCGGCCACCGGCCCCGCAGCCCCGCGGCGAGGCCGGCGCGGGCCCCGTCGACCTGGCCGACCTCGGGGTCGATCCAGGCCGGGTCGGCCCCGAGGTGCGTGCAGCAGATCCAGCGGGCGGGCGGCGCGCCGTCGAGCGCCTCGGCCTCGCGCAGGCTCTCGGCGATGCCGCTGCCGGCGTCGATCACCAGCGTCGGGGCCGCGTCATCGGCGACCAGCAGGCCGCGCAGGGCCTCGGCGAAGGGGCCCTCGCCAAAGACCCGCGCGCGCACCGGGCGCGGGCCGGGGGTCTGGCCGGGTGCGCGCACGGTGAGGGCGCGCCAGAGGGTCGGGCCGGGCCGCTCGGCGTCCGGCGCGGCGCTGGCCGGGCCCGAGGCGCCGAGGTGCGCGCTCAGCGCGTCGATCAGCTCGCCGACGTTGAGATCGCCGTCCGGCGGCAGCGGGCTGAGGCCGAACTCGTCGGCCACGTCGCGGGCGATCTGCTCGAGCGTGTCGTCTTCGAGGCCGAGGTGGGCGTGCAGCAGGTGCGAGGGCGCGACCTCGTCCTCGCTGAGGCCGGTCGCCTTGCCGATGCGCGCGCGCACCGCGCGGTCGAGGCGGGCCCGCAGGTCGCCGCTCGGCCCGGGGGAGGGCGGCGGCTGGATGCCGAGCGTCTCAGGCGGGAGGATCGAGGGCTCTTCCTCTTCGAACATGCCCTCGACCACGCGCAGGACGCGGCCCGACCAGACGAGCAGGGCCTCTTGGAAGCCGGTGGTCTCGGCCAGCCAGGCCGCCCGGCGCGCCGCGTCGGCCACCCGGGCGTCGCCGTCGGCTTGGCGCTCGAGCAGCACGAGCACGGGCGCGCCGACCACCGACTGGGCCACGGCGTAGCGGCGCAGCTGGCCCGGCGCGGGGAATTGCAGCGCGCGCAGCAGCTGGACCAGGGCCAGGGCCGGCCGGTCGCTCAGCGCGAGGCGCAGCGCGGCCTCGGGCTGCTGCAGGTGGCTGAGCAGCGGCGAGACCGCGTCGCTGATCACGAGCTGGGGCCCGCGGCGCTCTTCGGGGGCGCTGGCCCCGAGCAGGGTGGCGGCGGCCTCGGCCAGATCGGCCCCGCCCTCGGCCCGGCGGCGCAGCGCGGCGATCGGCACGGTGCCCCGGGCCTCGCAGCGGGCCCGGGACTCAAGCAGCACCGCCGCGGCGTGGCCGGGCAGGGTGGCCGGCGAGCCCGGCCAGCGCGGAAGGCCCGGGTCGTCGGGGGCGTCGGCCCCGGCCAGCACCACCCGGTCGACCACGCCCGCCTCGATCCACTGGGCGGCCAGGGCAAAACCCTGCAAGAAGCTGGCGTCGGGGCCGCCGATTCGCAGGCGGGGGCCCTGGGCGCCGAGCTGGCTGGCCAGGGCGGCCTCGAGCGCGGGGCCCGGCGGGGGCGCGCCGGCCGGCGGGTCGGCGGTCAGGCGGCGCACGAGGCCGCCGAGGCCGGCGAAGCGGCTGACCACGACGACGCCGGTGCGGCCGTCGAGCAGGGCGCTGCCTTGGCCGGTGCGGGCGCGGAGGGGCAGGCCCGCGTCGGCGACGGCGATCAGCGCGGCGCCCAGCGCGAGGCGTCCGCCCTGGTCGAGGCCGTGGCCGACCGTGGGCGGCAGGCCCCAGCCCGCGAGGTCAAAACCGCTCGGGCCGCGCGGGCCGTCGGCGGGGCCGAAGGGGTCGACGAGCTCGGGCAGGCCGCTGGCGACGCCGCTGATCACGACCTCGACCGCCGGGGGCCCCCCCGGCGCGCCCTCTGCTGGACCCGACATCGATCACCCTCCGGCGGCGCAGGCAAGCCGCCGCGGCATCCTACCTGCGGGCGCGCTGGCGACGGTGAAGATGACGTGATGGGCGTCTCCTTCGCAGCACCGGAGAAGGAGAGGGCGGCGCGCGCCCCCCGCGGCACGGCGCGGGCTCCGCCGGAGGAGGGCGCGGGCGACCGCCGCCGCCCCCGGGCCCTCCCTCCCCGTGGGGCGGCGGGCGGCCGGCCTCAGCTGGCCCCGCCCTTGGTCAGGAAGAGCGCGTAGGCGGCGATGGCCAGCAGGACCATCCCGATGAAGACGATGATCAGGACGCTGCAGCCGCAGCCCCACAGGGCCTTGCTCACCTCGCGCCCGGCCATCTTCTTGACGTTCTCTTCGACCGAGCCGCCCTGGCCGGGGATGAGCGGCCACAAGAAGCG
>JBJONS010000046.1:0-5926 GCA_046051725.1 Pseudomonadota bacterium
GCTGCGCGGTCGATGACCTGCACCGCGCCGCCTTCCCCGAGCAGCCGGCCGAGCTGGCCAACACCTGGCGTTTTGGCCTCGAGCGCCTGCTGCTCGGCGCGCTGACCCCCGACGAAGATGAGCTGCTCGACGGCATCGCGCCGATGGACAACGTCGATCCGGCCGCGGCGGCGGCGGTGGGCCGCCTCGCCGGTGCGCTGGCCGCGCTGTTCTCTGCCCTCGACGACCTGCGGGCGCCCCGGCCCATCGCCGCCTGGTGCGACACCCTCGAGCGCCAACTCGCGGCCCTGACCGCGATGGACCCCGACGGGGCTTGGCTGGTGCGGCGGGTGCGCGAGGGCATCGACGAGCTGCGCGCCCAAGCCCAGGCGGCGGGCAGCGTGGCGGCGGTGCAGGCCGAGGCGCTGCGGGCGGCGATCACCGGGCGTTTTGAGGTGCCCGCCGAGCCCACCGGCCTGCAGTCGGGGGCGGTGACCTTCTGCGCCCTGCAGCCGATGCGCTCGGTGCCCTACCGGATCGTCGCGCTGCTCGGCATGGACGACGGGGCCTTCCCCCGCCAGACCCCGCGCCTCGGCTTTGACCCGACCCGCCTGCGCCCTCGGCCGGGCGACCGCAACCCGCGCGACGAGGACCGCCACCTCTTCCTCGAGGCCGTGCTCGCGGCCCGCGACCGGCTGCTCGTGCTCTACAGCGGGCGCGACGAGCGCAGCAACGACGAGCGCCCCCCGGCGGTGCCGGTGTCCGAGCTGCTCGACGCGCTCGAGCAGACCGCGCCGGGCCCCGACGGCGGCGCGCTGCGCCCGCACCTGCTGCGCACCCACAGCCTGCAGGCCTTCCACCCCGACAACTTCCGGCCGCGCTGGCCTGGGGCCGTCGCGCCCACCGCCCGGGCCTGGAGCCACAGCCCGAGCCTGCGGGCCGGCGCCGCCGCGCTGCGCGGGGATCGCGCAGGCATCGACGAAGAGGCGCCCACCGTGCTGCGGCTGCCCCGCGGGCCGGCGGCGCCGCTGCCCGACGAAGAGATCGAGCTCGACGATCTGGTGCGCTTCTTTGAGAACCCGGCCCGCGCGCTGCTCCAGCGCCGGCTGCGGGTCCAGCTGCCGCCCGAGCCCGCCGCGGTGGCCGACCGCGAGCCGGTCGAGCTCGACGCGCTGGAGCGCTGGGGCCTGGGCGAAGACCTGCTGGCTGGCGCCCAAGCCGGCGCCGGCTCGCCCCTCGAGCGCGCGGCGGCGGCCGAGGCCCGCGCCCGCGCCGAGGGGCGCCTGCCCTTTGGCCAGTCGGGCAGCCAGGCCGTCGCCCGCGAGCGGGCCCTCAGCGAGGCCATCGCCGGCCTCGCGTCGGCCTTCGCGGGCCCCGAGCTGCCCGCCGAAGACCTGCGCCTCGCCCTGCCCGCCGTCGAGGGCGGCCCCCCCTGGGCGCCTGCGCCGGCCCAGGGCGTCCAGCTCATCGGCCGGGCCGGGCCGCTGCGCCGCGCGCCCGGCCTCGACGGCGCGGTGCTGCTGCGCGCCAACGTCGGCAAAGAGGACGGCAAGCGGCTGCTGCGCGTGGTGCTGCCGCACCTGCTCCGGCTGGCCGCCAGCGCCGACCCCGCGCCCCGCGCCGTGCTGGCCCACGGGTCGGTCCAGAGCGGGGCGCCCAAGCCCGAGCTCAAGGGCTTCGGCGCGCCGCCCGGCGACGCCCGCGCCTGGGCCCGCGATCACCTGAAGCGGCTGGTTCAGCTGTACCGGGCCGGCCAGCGCGCCCCGCTGCCCTTGCTGCCCCAGGCCAGCCTCGAGTTCGCCCGGGCGCTCGGGGGAGCAGTGCCCGAGGCCTTTTTCCTCGACCCGGACCCGCCGCCGCTGGCCCCGGCCGCCGAAGAGGCCTTGCGCGGCGCGCTGGGCAAGGCGGTGGCCTGGTTCGACAAGCCAGGCACCTCTGCCTTTGGCGCGCTGGACGTCGATGATCCCTGGTTCGCCCGCGCGCACCAAGGGCGCGACCCGCTGCGGGCCCCCGGCCGGCGGCACCTCGTCCAGCCCGCCTTCGCGCTCTGCGCGCTGTGGGTCTGGGGCCCCGTCCTGTCCCTCCGCAAGACCACCAAAGAGATCGTCGCAGACGGCGCGCCGAGGGCCTGGTGACCACTCCCTTCCATCCCCTCCAGCCGCTGCCCCGCGGCACGACCCTGCTCGAGGCCTCGGCCGGCACCGGCAAGACCTGGAGCATCACCACGCTCGTCCTCCGCCTCGTGGCGGAGGAGGGCCTCCGCATGAGCGAGCTGCTGCTCGTCACCTTCACCGAGGCCGCCACCGAAGAGCTCAAGGACCGGGTGCGCCTGCGCCTCGCCGAGGCCGCCGCGGCGCTGCACCCCGAGGCCGGGCCGGCGGCCGAGCCCACGCTGGCCGCCTGGGTCGAGGGCCTGGGGGACGAGGGGCGGGTCCGCGCCCACCGGGCGCTGCTGCGGGCGGCTGAGGAGTTCGACCAGGCCGCCATCTCGACCATCCACGCCTTCTGCAAGCGCACGCTCGAAGAGCTGGCCTTTGAGTCGGGGGCCGAGCTCGGGCTCGACCTCGCCCAGGACCTCAGCCCCTACGTCGAAGAGATCGTCGATGACGTGCTGACCGCCGATCTGGTGCACCTCGACCCCCAGACCTGGCGGGCGGTCGCGCTGGGCTGCGGCTGGACCCGCGAGGGCCTCGGCCAGCTCGCCCGGCTCGCGCTGCAAGACCCGCGCGCCGCGGTCCTCCCCGCGCCGCGGGGCCTCGCCGCCATCCGCGCCGACTGGCGAGCCCAGCGGGAGGCCGTCGCGGCCCGCCTGCGCGAGGCCTGGGGCCCCGCGCTCATCGCCGAGTTCGAGGGCGCGATCAAGCCCCGCCTCAAGCCCCGGCAGCGCACCTGGACGCTGCAGCGGCTGCGCGACGACATTGACGCCGCGGTCGACGCCCTCGCCGCGTCTCCCCTGCCTGGCCCCGCCGCCCTCGGCCCGCTGGCGGCCTGGCTCGAAGAGGACGCCTTCGACGCCCAGCTCGTGGATCCCGGTGACCCGCCGCTCTTGCGCGCGCTCGACCCGCTGCGGCCCTGGGCCAGCCCCGCCGCCCTCGCCGGACCCCTGCGCGCCGACTTCGTCCAGCGCCTGCGGGCCCGCCTGACCGCCCGCAAGGCCGAGGACGGCGTCTGCGGCTTTGACGACCTGCTGCTGCTGCTGCGCGACCGGCTGCTCGATCCAGAGCACGGGCCGGCGCTGGCCGCCGCCCTGGCCGTCCGCTACCGCGGCGTGTTCATCGACGAGTTCCAAGACACCGACGCCGTCCAGTGGACCATTTTCGAGCGGTGCTTCCACGAGGCCGGGCGGGGCGCGGGCGGGCCGACCCACCACCTCTTCCTGATCGGCGACCCCAAGCAGGCGATCTACCGCTTCCGCGGCGCCGACCTGCACGTCTACCTGCGGGCCGCCGCCCAGGCCGACCTGCGCTTCACGATGACCCGCAACCACCGCTCGGACGCGGCGGCGGTGCGCGCGAACAACCTGCTGCTCGGTGATGACGCCGACGGCATCTTCTGCCAGCCGCCGATCACCTACATCGAGGTCGACACGCCGGCGCGGGAGCCGGCCCAGCGCCTGCGCGGCCCCGATGGCGCCCCGGCCACCTCCCTCTGCCTGCGCTGGGTGGACCCGGCCGCCGTGGCCCGGGCCGGCGGCGAGAGCGACGAGGCGGTCTCGGCCGACGCCCTGCGGTCCGCCCTGCGCCCGCAGCTGGTCGATGACGCCGTCGGGCTGCTCGGCGGCGGCCACACCCTGTGGAGCCAGGGCCGCTGGCGGCCGCTCGCGCCGGGCGATCTGGCGGTCCTCACCCGCCGCAACGACGAGGCCACCGCGCTGGCCGCCGCGCTCGTCGCCGCGGGCGTGCCGGCGGTGGTGCGGTCCTCGGCCAGCGTCTTCGCGACCCCCGAGGCCGAGACCCTGACCGCCTTCCTGCAGGCCCTGATGGACCCGGGGCGAGAGGGGCCAGCGCGGGCCCTGGCCCTCTGCCCCGGCTGGGGGTGGACCGTCGAGGGCCTGATGCAGCCCGGCGCCGCCTGGGAGCTCTGGCTCGCGCGGCTGCGGCGCTGGCGGCGGACGATGGAGGGCGCGGGCCTGATGGTCGCGCTGCGCGCCGCTCTCGACGACCTCGAGCTGATCCCCCGCCTGCTCGCCCGGCCGGGCGGCGCCCGCGCGGTGACCAACCTGCAGCACGTCGCCGAGCTGGCCCACGCCGCCGAGCGCCGGCTGCGGCTGGGCCTGCCCTCGCTGCTCGCCTGGCTGCTTCGCCAGCGCGCCGAGCGCCCCGAGGACGCCGACGCGGTCGTGCTGCGGCTCGAGACCGACGACGAGGCCGTCTCGGTGCTGACCATGCACCGCAGCAAGGGCCTCGAGTACCCGGTCGTGCTGCTGCCCGAGCTGTGGATGCGCCCCGGCGGCCGCCCCCAGCCCTATGCGCTGGGCCGCGACCCCGACGACCCCGACGGGCTGCGGCGGGTGCTCGACCTGCGGGTCGGTGACCCAGCGCTCGCCGCGCTGCACGCCGCCGCCGACCACGAGGGCCTGCAAGAAGACATGCGCCTGCTGTACGTGGCGCTGACCCGGGCCCGGCACCAGACCTGGCTCTACACCGGGCCGGTGACGCGGCTCGAGCGGTCGCCGCTGGCGGTGCTGCTCCACGCCGCCCGGCCGGGGGCCGCCCCCGCCGACCGGGCCGCCGCCGCCGCCGGGGTCGCCGACCGGACCCCCGCCGCGCTGCGCGCCGATCTCGCGGCCTGGGTCGAGGCCCTCGAGGCCCAGGCCCCAGGCAGCGCCGCGCTGCTGCCCGCGGGCCCCCTGCGTCCGCGCCGCTGGTCTCCTCCCCCCGCGCCCGCCGAGGCGCTGGGCGCCGCCGCCTGGACCCGCGGGCCCTTCTCCACCCGCTGGCAGCGCTACTCCTACTCGGCGCTGACCCGGGGCCAGCACGGCGGGGCCCGCGCCGCGCAGCCCGCCGCCGCGCTCGATGAGGCCCACGCCGTCGACCCCCGCCGGCCGGGTTTCGACCCCGACCGTGTGCGGGAGCACATCGTCGAGGATGACGTGATTGAGGATGTCTCGGCGGAGGTGGGGCTGCCCGTGCCGCTGGCCGAGGCGCCGGCCAACGCCGAGGCGGGCACCTTCCTGCACGCCGTGCTCGAGCACGCCGACTTCACCTGGGCCGAGGGCGGGCCCGAGGGCGCCGCCCAGCTCGCCGCGGTGATCGCGACCCAGCTCGGCCACCACGGCTTCTCGGCCGCCGACTGGGGTCCGCAGCTCGGCCCCGGCCTCACCGCCGCCCTGCGGACCCCGCTGGGCGGCCCGCTCGGCGGGCGCGCCCTGTCGTCGATCCCCCGCGGTGACCGGCTCGATGAGCTGCGGTTCGACCTGCCGATCTCGGGCGGGGATCGCTGGCGGCGCGAGGGCCGCCCCCTCCGCCCGGTGACCACCCGCGGCTTCGCCGCCGCCTTCGCCCAGCGGCCGCCCGACGCGGCGATGGGCGCCGCCTACATCCGGGGCCTGCAGCAGCTCGAGCTCGGCGAGCTGGTCGGCTTTTTGACCGGCAGCATCGATCTCGTGCTGCGGGCCGAGGTCGACGGCCGACCCCAGTGGTTCGTGGTCGACTACAAGTCCAACCGCCTCGCCCTGCCCGGCCAGCTCCCGACCACCGGGGCCTACACCCTCCCCCGGGTGCGCGCCGCGATGGAGGAGCACCACTACTTCGTGCAGTACCACCTCTACACGCTGGCCCTGCACCGCTACCTGCGCAGCCGCCTCGGCGCTGGCTTCGACTACGACCGCGACTTTGGCGGCGTCTACTACTTGTTTTTGCGCGGGATGATCGGGCCCGACACCCCCACGGTCGAGGGCCAGCGGGCCGGCGTCTTCTTCGACAAGCCGCCGGCGGCGCTGGTCACC
>JBJONS010000047.1:0-3715 GCA_046051725.1 Pseudomonadota bacterium
ACTCGATCTTCTGGTCGACCGTTGGCTTCTCTCTCTATTTAGTTTTCAGGGAACCGGCAAGGTTCTTTGCCTCCCTGGGCCTATAGCTCAGTTGGTTAGAGCACACGCCTGATAAGCGTGAGGTCGGGCGTTCAAGTCGCCCCTGCCCCACTTGAGGCCCCTCCGGTTCGCTGGAGGGGCCTCTCCGTTTTTTGCGCCTCCGGTCTGCGCTGCGGGGGCCCCGGCGCGGACCCGCGCCGGCCTCCGGGCAGCGTTCGGCCTCAGAATACCGTCATGGGCGTCATTCCGCTCCGGTCAGGCCTGCCCGCCCAGCTCCCGCGCCGCCTCGCGCTGGGCCCGCTGGTCCGTCTGGTGGGCCCGCAGCCGGCCGAGCACGTCGGCGAGCTGGGCTGGGGTCTGGTCGCCCGGCTGCACGCGGGCGAGGGCGAGGCTGCCGCGCGCCTCTTCGAGGAAGGCGAGCGCGTACTCGACCAGCGCGGCGGTGCGCCGGTCCTCTGCGCCGAGCTCGGCGTGGTGGCTGAGCAGCCGGCGCAGGTGCTCGGCCGAGGCCGCCTTGCGCTCCGACAAGAAGGGATCATCGGCCGCGGCGGCCTCTTCGCCGATGCGCGCCAGCCGGCCGCGCAGCTCCTCGGGATCGATGGCCCCCAGCTCGCGGGCGAGCGCCCGGCGCAGCCACTGCAGCCGCAGCACCCAGACCGCCACCTCGGCCAGCCCCTCGCGGGTCGGCGCGTCGGGGCTGGTCTCGGCGATGATCGCGTCGAGGGCCGCGGCGCGGTGCACGGGGGGCGCGAGGCCGTGGCCCAGCGCCCGCTCGACCGCCGCCGCCGAGGGCAGCCGCACCCGCTCGTGGGGCTTCGCGGCGCCGGCGAGGGCGGCCAGGCCGAGCCCGAGCCCGAGCCCGAGGCCGCTGACCGCCCAGGTCGCCGGCGGCGCGGCCAGCAAGGCCCCGACGCCCACGCCGATCCCCGCGCCCGCCGCGCCGAGGCCCGCCCCGATCCCCGCCGCCGCCCGCAGCTCTGCGCCCGCGCCCGCGCGCGACCGGGCCGCCGCGGCCGCGCCCAGCGCCGCGCCGGCGGCCCACCAGCTCCAGCCGGGCAGGTTCGCCTCCATCGACAGCGCGCCGAGCAGGGCGCCCCGCGCCCAGCTTCCCGTGGTGCCGATCCCCGCCAGCGCGCCGATCAGCGCGGCGAGGCCCGCGCCCGCCGCCGCGTCGGCCCGGGGGCGCAGGGTGAGGGCCGCGGCGAGCAGCAGCAGCCCCAGCCCGACCTCCGGGCGGGCGGCTTGGCCGAAGAGGCCGAAGCCCAGGCCCACCAGGCCCGCGGCGGCCGCGGCGGCGAGGGCCCGGCGGAGGCCGGCTGCGCGCTGGGCGGGCTCCCAGCGCAGCGCGACGCTGCGGCGCAGGGGCGGGCTGTCCGCTTCGGTCGACATGGGCGTGCTCCTCGGTGTGCTCGATGGGGGCGGGCTGGACATGGGCCCAAGCCAGAGGCCAGCCTGGCCGGACCTTCAGGGATGGACGTGGGGGAGCGGATCCTGGCCGATGCGCGGGGCCCGCCGGCCCTCAGCGCGACCAGGAGCGGGCGTCCTCTTTGCTGCGCTTGAGCAGATCTTGGCCCGCCTCGGCGGTCGGGGGCGCGACCTGGTAGGCCCGGCGCTGGCGCTCGACCTCCGCGGCGGCCTCGAGCAGCCCGGCGTCGCCGCGCCGCGCGCCGACGTCGGCCAGCAGCGCCGCCGCCTCGGCGAGGCGGGCCTGGTTGCTCGGCAGGTCGCCGGCCGCGAAGTCCGCCGCGCCGCGCTGCAGCAGGGCCGCGCCCCGGGCCTCGGCCGCCAGCGCCGCCGCCTCGGCGTCCACCGACGCGGCGACCACGGTGGGATCGGCGGTCACGAGGCCATAGACGGCGACCTCGGCCGCTTGGACGGCACCCTCGGGGGTGCCGTACCGCAGGCGGGCGGTGGCGGCGAGGGCCTCTCCCTCCCGATCCTCGTCGAGGTTGACGCGCAGCACGATCTTGCGCGACTCCCCGGCCGCGAGGTCGCCGACCTGCACCACCAAGCCGCCACCCGTGCGGTCGACGCCCCACCCGTAGACCTCCTCGATCTGGCCGCCGGGCAGCTGCACCTCCACCGTGGCGCCGCGGGCGACCTGCGTGGCGGCCTGGTTCATCGCCTCCTCCACCAGGTCGGGCAGGCGGTCGAGCTGGGCCGCGTAGCGGTAGCGGCCTCCCCCCGCGTCGGCGACCTGGGCCAGCAGGTCCTCGTTGAACTCCCAGCCGACCCCAAGGGCGCTGAGGCTGAAGCCGCGCTGCGCTGCGCCCCGCGCCAAGGCCGTCAGCGTGGGGCCGTCGGTCGCGCCGACGTTGGCGTAGCCGTCGCTGAGCAGCACGAGCTGGCGCACGCCGAGGCCGGCCGCGTGGGCGAGCTGTCCGATCCCGGCCTGGATCCCCGCGTAGAGGTTGGTGCCGCCCGCCGCCCGCAGGCCGCCGAGCCGCGCGCGGGCGCCCGACGGGTCGAGCAGGAGGCGCTGGGCGATCACGATGTCGGCGCGGTCATCGAAGCGCACGACGCTCAGCGAGTCGTCCGGGCCGAGCGCCGCGGTCAGCGCCTGCGCGGCGGCCTTGGCGGCCGAGAGCCGGCCCTGCTCCTTCATCGAGCCCGAGCCGTCGACCACCAAGCTGAGGTGGACCGGCTGCCGGGCCGCCCGCTCGCCATCGGCGGTGATCTCCACGATCAGCAGCTGATCTTCATCGTGGTGAAGGAGCCGGGCTCCCTGCGCCAGCCGCGCCTGCAGCTGGACGCGCCCGACACTCGCCGTCGAGGACCGGGTGGGCATCGGGTCGGCGGGGAGGGGCGCCGCCGCCCACCCGCCCGGCGCGCCCCCGGCCTCGCCCTGCCCGGTCGAGATCTGATCGGGCGCCGCCGCCAGCCCCACCGCCGCGGCCAGGGCCGCCCCGGCCCCCGCTTGCCATCGCCACATGCCCGCCTCCGGGGACCCGGTCGGGCCCATCGGCGCGGGAACGCCCGCCGGGCGCCGGGCTTACACCCCGACGCCCCGCGATCGGCGCTCAGGCGATGCTGACCTCGGGGTTGAGGTAGACGTCTTGAATGGCGTTGAGCAGGGCGATCCCATCGGCGCGGGGCTTCTGGAAGGCCTTGCGGCCCGAGATGAGGCCCATGCCGCCGGCGCGCTTGTTGATCACGGCGGTCGCCACGGCGTCGCGCAGGTCGTTGCTGCCGCTCGCGCCGCCCGAGTTGATCAGGCCGGCCCGCCCCATGTAGCAGTTGGCGACCTGGTAGCGGGTCAGATCAATGGGGTGGTCGCTCGACAGCTCGGTGTAGATGCGCTTGTCGAACTTACCGTAGCTGCTGTTGCCGAGGTTCAGGGCCTGGTATCCGCCGTTGTTCTCGGGCAGCTTCTGCTTGATGATGTCGGCTTGGATGGTCACGCCCATGTGGTTGGCTTGGCCCGTGAGGTCGGCCGACACATGGTAGTCTTTGCCGTCGCGCTTGAACGCGTCATTCCGCAGGTAGCACCACAGTACCGTCGCCATGCCGAGCTCGTGCGCCGCCTGGAAGGCCTGGCTGACCTCTTGGATCTGGCGGGTCGACTCGCTGCTGCCAAAATAGATCGTGGCGCCCACCGCCGCGCAGCCCATGTCGTAGGCCTGCTCGACGCTGGCGAACATGACCTGGTCGAACGCGTTGGGGACGCTGAGCAGCT
>JBJONS010000048.1:0-9892 GCA_046051725.1 Pseudomonadota bacterium
GAGAGCCGCTCGGCGAGCGCGCGCGGCAGCTCACCCTCGAGCTGCACCCCCGCAGCACCACCCGCGCGGAGCTGCGCGCGGAGGGGAGCCAGCGCCTCGTCGAGGGCCACCGCCTCGGCGACGGGCAGCGCCCCTGCGCGGACGGGGCCCGCCGGCGCGCCGGTGTCGTCGGCGAGCGCATCGTCGAGAGCGTCGTCGAGCGCGACGTCGAGCGCGACGTCACGCGCGGAGGCCGCGTCCGCGTCGCCGGCCGGGGCCGCGTCGGCGCCGGTGTCGAGCGCGCCGGCCGCGGCCTCGCCCCCGCCCACGGCGACCCGGTCGCCCTCGCCGTCGCTGGCGCGCTCACAGGCGGAGAGGCCGCAGAGCAGCGTGATGATGCGGAGAGCGGCGTGGTTCTGGCGCAGCGACATGGGACACCCCGGGGCGGGGCGCGCCTGCGCCCCTCCTGCGTAACGACACGGACCGGTCAGACCCTTAGCGGTCTGCGCCGCCGATCCACCAGACTGGGCCCCAAAAGGGCCAGGGGGATCGTCCCGAGCGGGAAGGCGGCGCGCGCGGCGCGGGGGTGTGCTCAGCCACGCTGATCATGGGCAGGTCGGCGCCCAGAAGCAAGCGCAGCCCAGGCCGAAGTCGAAGAGCCCGACCAGCAGCAGATCGCGACGGACGAGCCTCGGTCCTTCACCCAGATCGCGCGGCGCGCCGCCGCGGATTGACGGGTAGCGCGTAGTCCTCGGCGGGGTCAGGTGGCGATCACGTACGGCACAGCCCGGACCCAAACGGGGGGTTCCCCCCCCAACGTCACCGCTTGTCACGGCGCCCAGCGGGGGGTTCCCCTCGGCCGCACCGGGCCCCATGCTCCTCCGCTGGAGAGCCCTGTGCGCCGCGCCCCCCGCTTCACCACCCTCGACACGCCGCGCCTGCTCTTGCTCGGCGCCCTCCTCGTGCTGGGCCCGATGTGGATGGCTGGGGGTTGGCGCATGCTCACCCGCGCGGGTGACCGGGCCTGCCAGTGGGCCAGCGCCCCGCCGGCCGCCGCAGCCTTGGTCTTCGCCCAAGAGGGCTTCCGCACCTCGCTTGAGGACCTGATCCAGTACGGCGCCTGCCGGGCCCAGCGCGAGCCGCTCAACGACGCCATCTCGGCGTGCATGACCCTGCCCGCGCCTATGCGGTCTGACTGCGTGGACGGCGTGGGGCACGGCATCCCTGCCGGCCAGGTGCGCCCAGAGCAGGCGGTCGACGTGCTCGCCGGGCTCCCCGGGCCGGCCCGGGCCCAGCTCGCCGATGGGATGGCCCGGTCCTGGGCCGAGGCCGCCGGCGGAGAGCCCGACGCGACCACCGCCGCCCTGGCCGTCGCCGGGATCGCCCCGGCGGACGTGATCAACGGCGTGCGCATCGGCTTGCAGCGCAGCCGCGGGCACGACCTGCCCGCCGCGATCGCCACCGCCGCCCGCTGGCCGTCCGCGGCCTGGCCCGCGCTCTTCGAAGAGCTCGGCTGGCGCGCCGGGAATGACGCCCTCAAGGACTGCTTCACCCACATCGAGCTCGTCCCGCCCGCCGCGCAGCCCGCCTTCGTCCGCGGCGCGGCCCGCGGCGCCGCGCTCAAGCTCGCCCAGGGGCTCGGCCCCGCCGAGGCCGCCGCGCCGCTCAACCTGCTGCTCGCCACGCTGAGCGCCCAGCGCCCCGCCGACGGCCGCGAGCTGCGCTGGGGGGTCGCGGCGGCCATCCAGCTCAGCCGGTGGCCGCCCGCCGAGAAGGCGGCCCTGCTCGAGGCCACCGGGCTGACCGAGGTGGCCCGCGAGCGCGCCGACGCCGTCGGGCTCGGGGTCTGGGCCGGCCCCGAAGACCTGCCGGTCACGCCCCAGCAGCCGACCATCTTGCGCTGAAGGCCCCAGCCCGCGGGCCGCCGCCGCGATAATCCGCAGCCGCCCCGGAGGTCGCGGTGCCGCCCCTGTCGCTCCCAGCCCTGCGCCTCATCGGCTGGGCGATCCACGCCTACACCGCGTCAGGGCTGATCTTGGCCCTGTTGGCGGTCGAGGCCCTCGTCCGCGGCGACGCGCCCCGCTTCTTCTTGCTCAACGTCGCCGCGGTGGTGATCGACGGCACCGATGGCACGCTGGCCCGGCGCTTCGAGGTCAAGCGCCACGTGCCCGAGTTCGACGGCGCGCGCCTCGACGACATCGTCGACTTCTTGACCTGGGCCCTCCTGCCCGCCCTCGCCTTGCCGATGCTCGGCCTGCTCAGCGCGCCGTGGTCGTGGGCCATCGCCCTGCCGGTGCTGGCCAGCGGCTACGGCTTCTGCCAGCAGCGGGCCAAGACCGACGACGCCTTCGTCGGCTTCCCCTCGTACTGGAACATCCTCGTCCTCTACCTCTACGTTTTTCAGCCGCCGGCCTGGGTCACGGTCACGCTGCTGGCGCTGCTCTCGGTGATGGTCTTCGTGCCCATCCACTACGTGTACCCGACCCGCACCCGCCTGCTGCGCCCGCTGACCATCGGGCTCACGCTGGTCTACACCGCCGCCTGCGCGGCCTTGGCCCTGCGGCCTGACGCGCCCTGGGCCCAGCCCCTGGCCGGGGCCAGCCTGCTGTATGTGGTCTACTACACGGTGTTGTCCTTCGTGCACCACGCGCAGGTGATGGCCAAGCACCGCGCGGGTGGGCAGGGCTAGGGCCGCGGCAGGGGCCGCAGCGGCGCCGCAGGCGGTCGCCCGCAGGGCGACGGAGCCGGGCCGGCGGCGACCGCGGCGCCGCCGGGGGGCCCCGGCGACCCGCGCAGGACCCGGCCCGCAGCGCAGCGGAGGGGCCGCCCTTCACACCGGCTTCGCTTGATTCGGCTCGCGCGTTCGACGCTTGGCCTCATCGAGTTGACGAGGCCGTTCGCGCTGTCCACTGCCTGTTTCACCACGGATGCCGGGGGCCGCCGGCCCCCAGACCCCCGGGGCAAGGGGCCTGCGAGGCCCCTTGCATCCCCCGCCAAAGAGGGGCCAGCGGGCAGGCTTCGCGCGGCGCATGGCAGCGCCGCGCGCCAGCCCGCAGAGGCCCCCCTTTGGAAACCCCCCAGAGGCGGCGCGACCCGCTGCTCAGATGGGCGATGAGCGGGTCGCCGCGAAGACCTGGGCTGTCGCAGTTGGGCTGAGGCACCTCGCCCGATGCGCGTTCGAGCCGAATTCGTGTCGGCCGGTATCAACGCGCCGGCGCGGTCACCGCGAAGCGGAAGGGGTGCGGGGTCGGCACGCTGAACACAACCAATGGCACGTAGCCTTCGCCCTCGAGCGTGGTGCCCTCGGGGCCGCTGGTGGTGAGCCCGCCGGTCCACGCGTCTTGGTAGCCGTCGCTGCCCGGCGCGTCGTTGCGGGCGATGCCCGCGGCGGCGCCGTCGTCCTCGAGCGTGCCCTCGATTGTGAGCGTGAGCGGCAAGGTCATTCCGTAGGCCACAACGTCGAACACCGCGCTCTCGACGGTGGTGATCGGGCCGTATAGCGCGCCCGCGACCGGGGGCTGGGTCGCCAGCACCAGCGCGTACTCGAGCGGCGTGCCGCTCTCGTCGATGAACAGCGTGCCCGTCCAGATCACCGGGTCGGGCAGGGGCTCGGCCCCGTCGGCCCCACCGCCCGCGTCGGCCTGACCGCCGCCGTCGTCGGAGGGTGCGCCGCCGCTGTCCTCCTCTCCCCCGGTGTCGCCGTAGTAGTTGTAGTTGTTGACCACCTTCTCTGAGAAGGTGCAGGCGGGGACGAGGGTCAACGACAGCAGCAGCAGCGCAACGCGGGGCATGGGGCCACCTCCGCCCCCTGCCTACAGCCGGGGCGTGAACGGGCCGTGAAGCGCCGCCCCGCCGCCGCTCAGGTGCGCCGGCGCAGGTGGTGGAGCGCCTGGCGGTGCCACCAGGGCCACTCGTGGTGCACGTCGCGGCCCCAGACGTCGAGCTCGTGCGGCACGCCGGCGTGGCGCAGGTGGCTGGCCATCGCCTTGGTCTCGGCGAGGCAGTTCGCCTCGTACTTGCCCTGGCCGCAGACCAAGCTCAGCGTGGTGCGGGCGCGCAAAGCGCTGAGCTGCTCGCCGTGGATGCCGCGGGCGAAGGTCATCGGGTTGCTGTGGTAGATCTCGCCGTCGTCGTAGCCATCGGTGAAGGAGCGGGCGTCGTAGCGGCCCGACAGGCAGAGCGCCCACGAGAACAGCGCCGGGTGCTTCAACGCCATCGCCGCCGCGTACATGGCGCCGACGCTCGCGCCGGCCAGCCAGATGGGCAGGGCCCCGCGGCAGTCGGCCCAGATGTGGGGCACCAGCACCTCGGTCACCCAGCGCTCGTAGCGCTGGTGGACCCGGATGCGCTCGCGCGGGTGGTCGGTGCCGTGCATCCACGCCTCGGCCACGTTGGTCTCGGGGCAGTAGAGCTTGAGCCGCCCCGCCGCGAGCAGCGGGCGCAGGGCCTCGACCATGCCGTTCTGCTGCCACTCGTGGGCGTAGCCGCCGCTGGTGGGGAAGGCGATGAGCGGCGGGCCATAGAAGCCGTAGGTCCAGAGGTAGACGGGGCGGCCCAGCGGGCCGCCGGGCAGGCGGGAGAGGTGGCCGGCGAGGGCGGCAGAGCGGTCAGCGGGGGCAGCGTGGGTGGTCACGGGGGGTCCTCTGCGGAGGACGATGGCCCAGCGCCAGCCGCCTGGTCAAGCCCGCGCCGCCCGGGTCTGCATCAGGTCGGACCCGCCCCGGCCGAAGCGCTCCGCGGAGGCCCGATGCCTGCCCGCACCCCCCGCCGCGGCCCCTGCGCGCTGGCCCTGTCCGCCGCGCTGCTGTTCGCCGCCCGCCCCGGCGCGGCCGCCTCGACGCTCACCACCGCCGACGGCCGCCCGCTGCGCTGGACCGCCGACAACCCCTGGGTGGACGCCCCATATCTGCCCATCGCTGGTAACCCGTTGAACTCGAACGGGATTTACCCAGAGGCGCTGCAGGCGGCGGTGGTGGCCGGCCTGCGGCGCTGGCAGCGGGCCAGCGGCGAGGCCTTCCTCTGGGACTACTGGCAGGGCACCGCGCCGCGGCACTTCCCGGCCGCGCTGGCCCACGATGGCGTCTCGACCATCTTCTTCCTCTCGGCGGCCGAGCAGCCGCCGCTGCTGAGCGCGTCGACCGCCGCCTACACCCAGCTCTGGTACGACGAGGCCACCGCCAGCGTCACCGAGTTCGACATGGTGCTCAACGACGCCGGCTACACCTTTGTGACCACGCCGGCCGAGGCCCAGTACGGCGCGGGGGCCACGCTGCGGGTCGCCCTGCTCGACGACGTGATCACGCACGAGCTGGGCCACGCGCTCGGCCTCGGCCACAGCGGCCTGCTGGCCAGCAGCATGTTCACCTGGGCCTGGGCCGAGCAGTCGAGCCTCGGCTGTGACGACCAGCAGGCCATTTGGGACCACTACCACCCCGGCGAGGCCCGGGCCGGGCGCGGCGGCCTGCGCGGCGCGGTCGAGGTGCCCGCCGGGCGCTCGGCGCTGGGCCTGCAGGTGGTCGCGATCTCGGTCGCCGACGCGACGGCCCGGGCCGCCACGCTGGCCGCCGCCGACGGGACCTGGTCGCTGCCCAACCTGCCCGCCGGCGCCTATGCCGTGCTGGTCGAGCCCTTCTACGCGGGGGCCCCGGCGCTGGGCGCGGCCTGGGCAGAGGTCGTGCTGCCGGCCTGCGGCGACCTGCCGCTGAGCCGGGCGGTGGCCCTGCGCCCCAACGGCGTCGATCTCGACGTGGTCGAGGTCTTCGCCGGCGAGTGGAGCGCCGCGCCCCCGGTCGCGCTGCGCTGCAGCGGGCTGCCGGAGGGCGGGGCGCCGGTCGCGGGCACGGGCGCCCGGGTCGGCGAGGCCGAGCCCTTCCCTGCCCTGCCGCTGGGCACCGACCGCCGCGCCCTGTGGGAGGCGCTGGATCTGGCCGGCGTCGAGCTGGCCTACGAGATCGAGCTCGACGGCGATGATCTCGACGTGGCGGTGCTGAGCCACTCGCTGTTCTCGCCCGCCTATGGCCGCCCGCGGCTGCTCGACGCGGCCGGCGCCGAGCCCGCCGGGGTCGAGGTCGACGCGCCGGTCTACCGCGACGCCTGCCCCGATCCGGTCTACGGCGTGCAAGGCGAAGAGGCGCCCCCCGAAGACCCGCTCTGCACCGACTTCGCGCTGTGGGACACGCGCCTGCGGGCCCGCGGGCTGCCCGCCGGCACCTACAGCCTGCGCCTGCGGGGCTCACGCCTGACCACCGACGAGAGCCCGCAAGGCGCGCTCTACGTCGACGAGAGCCCCTTTGCGGTGGTGCTGATCGAGCGACGGGCGCCGGGCGGGCCCTCGGGCGACGCGGCCGAGGCGGCGGCGGCCACGGCCGCGCTCTGCGCCATCGACGACGAGCCGGTGGACTACACGAGCCCAGCAGGCCCTCCTCTGCGTCGTTTTCGCCCCGACGAAGAAGAGGCGCCGGCCTGCGCGGGCTGCGCCGACCGCAACCCCTGGGACCGCAGCCCCGACACCGGGGTGGCCGCGCTGCTGCTGCCGGCCCTGGCCGGCGGCTGGGGCCTGCGCCGCCGCCGCCGCGCCTGAGCGCTCAGCCGAGGCAGGCCCCGAGCTCGAGCAGCAGGCCCACGCCGTAGCCGGTGCCGCGGTGCTCACCGTCCCAGGCCGGGCCGGCGAGGTCGACGTGCAGCCAGCGGGGCGCGGGGCTCGGCAGGTGGTTGGCGATGAACTGCGCCGCGCACGAGGACTGGGCGTTGTTGCGGTCTTTGACCGAGTTGCGCATGTCGGCCACCGGGCTGCGGAACTCGCGGCGCAGCAGCTCGGGCGCGTACAGCAGCGGGAAGACCGGCTCGCCGGCCCGCAGGCCAGCGGCGACCGCGGCGGCCTCGAGGCCCTCGTCGTTGCTGACGATGGCGGCGTGCACCTTGCCGGTGGCGACGAGGGCCGCGCCGGTCAGCGTCGCGAGATCGATGAGCACGTCGGGGTTGTGGGCCTCACAGACCCAGGCCAGGCCATCGGCGAGCACCAGCCGGCCCTCGGCGTCGGTGTTGTTCACCTCGACGGTCTTGCCGCTGTAGAGGGTCAAGATGTCGTCGGGGCGGGTGGCCTCGGGCCCCACCGCGTTCTCGGCGAGGCAGAGCACGGCCAGCACGCCATAGTCGACCTGGGCCTCGACCGCGGCGACAAAGGCGGCGAGCACGGCGGCGGCGCCGCCCATGTCGCCCTTCATGCCGACCATGCTGGTCTTCTCTTTGAGCGAGAGGCCGCCGGTGTCGTAGACGACGCCCTTGCCGACCCACGCGACGCTGCGGGTCGCGCCGGGCGGCGCCCAGCGCAGGCAGACCAGGGCCGGGCCGTGGGTGGCCGCCTTGCCCACACCCCACAGGCCGCCAAAGCCGCGGGCGGCCAGCGCGGGGCCGGCGATCACCTCGATGGGCAGCCCAAAGCGCGCGGCGACCGCCTGGGCCTCGGCGACAAAGGCGTCGGTGTGCAGCGTGTCGGTGGGCGTGTCGACGAGGCGGCAGGCGAAGCGCACCGCGTCGGCGCTGGCCTGCAGGCCGGCGGCGGGCACCGGCTGGCCGGCCACCACCGGGGCGACCCGCACGGTGCGCTCATCTTTGCGGCCCGAGGTGGCGTCAAAAACCGGCAGGGCGCGGGCCACCGCGCGGGTGAGCGCCGGGGCGTGGGCCGCCTGATCGAGGCAGAGCACCACCAGGGCCTCGCCGTCGACGCCGCGCACCAAGCCGGGCACCGCCCAGGCGCGGGTCGGGCTGTTGTGGCGCGAGCAGGCCTCGGGCAGCACGGCGACGACCACCTTGAGGCGGCCGACAAAAGTGCTCTGGCTGGCGCCGCTGTCGCCGGGGCGGGCGCGCTCGAGCAGCGGCTCGATCAGGCCCTCGGGCAGGCCGAGGCGGGGCAGCACGCCGCCCGCGCGGAGCTGATCGGCGCGGCCGACCAGCAAAAGGGTGCGCAGCCCCTCAGTGAGCGAGGGGCTGAGCGGGTCGCTGACAACCAGCAGGCGGGTGCGCGGGGCCAAGGACGCTCCGGGTGGCGGGCGGGCGCCCGCCGGGCAAGGGTCGCGCTATGTCACTGCAAGCGGGGGACAGGTCAAGTCCCCGCGGAGGGTGCGTGCCCGTCAAGCTCCGGCTGGTCGCCGCGCACCGCAGCGCCACCCTCGACGCGGCGCCCGGCGCGCGGCTCTACGACCTCATCCGCGGGGCGGGCTGGCCGCTGGGCTCGTCCTGCCGGGGCGAGGGCGTCTGCGGGCGCTGCGCGCTGCAGGTCGACGGCCCGGCCGCGGCGCTGGCGCCCGAGGGCGATGACGAGGCCCGGCTCAAGCGGCGCGAGGGCCTGCAGCCCGGCGCGGTGCTCGCCTGCCTGCGGGCGGCGGCCCCCTGCGAGGAAGACCTCGAGCTGGCGATCACCACCACCTACTGGTGACCGCCGTCGATCACGGCCCGCAGCGCGTCGTTTGGGTGCCCGTTCGCGCTCAGAGCCCGCGCAGGGCGTCGTCGCACAAGATCACGGCCCCGTGCCGCAGCGGCACCGCGTGGCTGGGCAGGTGGTCGAGGGTGACGTCGGACACGTAGTCGGCCTGGGCGTTGCCGCTGAGCGCGCAGGACACCGCCGACGGCCCGAAGGGGAAGAGCGCCCGCCGCACCCGCAGGGCGCAGCGCTGGGGCGGGGCCTCGGCCGACCAGCCGCCGCACTCTTGGGCGACGACCTCTTCGACGAGCAGCTTCCAGTCGCCATAGGCGCGGTCGCGGTCGAGCTGGCTCGGGGCGCGGCGCAGCGGGGGAAGGGTCAGGTCGCGCTCGCCGAGCTGCAGGTCGCCGCGGGGGGTCCAGGCGACCATCGGCAGGCCCGCCGGCTCGGGCAGGGGCTGCAGGTCCGCGCCGTCGTCGGTCGGGCGCGGGGCGGCGGGCGTGGGGCGGAGCGCCGGCGCCACGGGCTCTTCGACCTGCGGCGGGATCGGCGCCTCGACGGCGTCCTCGGCGGCCCAGGCCGCCCGCGGGCTGAGGCCAGTGGGCACGGGCAGCTCTTCGCGCGCGGCGCTCTCGAGGCGCTCTTCGAGCACGCCGACCTGCCACTGGGCGGTGTGGGCGTCGACCCCGGCGGCGTGGGCGGCGTCGGCCAGCGCGTCGTTGAGGCGGCGCACGCGGCGGTTCTCGCGCTCAAGCCCGTCGAGGCGGTCGCGCAGGGCGTCGATCTCGGCCTGCTGGGGCGCGGCGCGGTCGGCGGCGATGGTCCAGACCCCGGCGGCGACCACGACCATCGAGACGACGTGGCTGAGCGCGCGGGCGGTGGCCGATGGCTCGCGGGCCCCGGGCGGCGGCGGGCTCTGGATGCTGGGGCGCGTCAAGGACACCTCCGGCCGGGGCCGACCGCCAACATACAGGCTTCGCCCGACAGGGTCCAGCGGGGCGCGCTCCCCTTCTGCATCGGCCCCGACCGGCGATCCAGAGAGGGTGGGCGGGGGCTCCCGCCCCCGCAACGCCCCCGGGCGGGGCGCGCGCGTCGAAGGGGCGCCCCGCGCCCGGCCGCCCCGCTCACCGCGCGTTGGTCACGCCGCCGAGGCCGCTCGGCTTGCCGCCGGCCTTGGCCGCCCCGGACTTGGCCGCGGCCGGGCGGTCCCGCGCGGCGGCGGCGCGGGCGTGCTGCTGGGCGGCGGCTTGGCTGGGCAAGAAGGTCTTGTCATAGGCCACTCCGGCGTCGGGCACGTTGATCCCGAGGGTGCCGGTGGTCTGCGCGTCGACCTGGAGCGCCTGCCCGCGCAGCTCGTTGGGCCCGACCCCCTGGGCGTCGACCGCCGCGGCGCGGCCCAGCCCGTCGTGGTCGCGGCCGAGCTGCTGCTGCAGCGGGCCGCTCTCGCAGGCGTCGATGATCAGCTCAAGCGTGGCGCCGGACGACAGCGCGGCC
>JBJONS010000049.1:0-9766 GCA_046051725.1 Pseudomonadota bacterium
GGTGGTGCTGCGCAGCAACCGCGCCGACCACGGCGGGGGCGGCCTCGAGGTCGGCGCGGGCGCGGAGGTCGACCCCTCGTCATCTCCTGCGCAGAGCCCGACCGGTAGGGCGCTCAGCGCCGGCGGCGCCAGACCACGCCGAGCAGCCCGACCAGCAGGCCCACCGCGCCGAGGCCCTGGCGGGGCCCGCTCGCACATCCGCAGCCGCCGCCCTCGTCTTTGGCGCCGCCGCCGGTGGCCGCCGCGCCGCCGGTGTCGGTCGGGGTGCCCGCCTCTCCTCCCCCGTCGCCGGTGGCGTCTCCGCCGTCGTCGCCGTCGTCGGGCTCGACTTGATCACCGTCGGCGCCGCCGCTGTCACCGGTGTCCTCCACCGGATCGGGCACGAAGGCGTCGACCTGAACCTCGACCTCGTCGACCGCGGACTGGGCGTCATCGGTGACCGTCAGCTGGAAGGTGAGCCGGGCGGGCTCGTCGAGGCGGGGCGCGGTCCAGGTGGGGGTGACCGCGGCCGGGTCATCGAGGGAAACCGTCGGGCCTTCGAGCTGTGCCCAGGCGTGGGTGATGGGGTCACCGTCCGGATCGGCCGAGGCGCTGCCGTCCAGGGTGACGAGGGTGTCGGGCGCGACCAGCTGGTCGGGGCCGGCGTCGGCGATCGGCGGCGGGTTGCAGGCCGCGGCGTCGGGCGACCAGGCCGGGAAGGGGGTGTTGGTGATGCCCTCGATGGCGAGCTGGTCGATCTCCCAGCCGGAGTCCGAGACCGACTGGTCGCTGCCGATGCGCAGGCGCAGCTCGACGGTCTCTCCGGCCAGGGCGGTGCCGAGGTCGAGGGTGAGGTCCTCGTAGGCCGGCCAAGCGGCGCTGCGGCTGCCGAAGACCGGGCGGAGCGCCAGCGGGTTGCCCGAGCGGTCGGTGGCCGCGCCGGTGTAGCCGGGGTCGGCCCAGGTCGAGATGTCGGCCCAGTCGCCGCCGCCCACCCGCAGCTCGATGACCCCGCCGTCCCAGATGGTGCTGTCGGTGTACTCGAAGCTCCACCGGTGGGTGAAGGTGAAGCGCAGGGGGTCGGTGGCCGAGACCTGCAGCGGCGGAGAGACCAGCTGGGTGTCGGTGACCCCGCTCACGCCTTGGCCCACCCAGCTCGCCTCGCCTGTCGGGCTGACCACCCGGCCCCACACCCGGTGGGACTCTGTGCCGGCGAGGGTCCAGCTCCCGTCGTCGACCGCAAAGCCGTCGGTCGCCGACGCGCCGGCGGTCGGGTCTTGCTCCAGCGCGACGAACAGGCTGTCGGTGGCCGTGCTGACGCAGGCGTCCGCGTCGGATGCCTCGACCGTAAAGGTGGTGGTCGAAGGGGCGGCGGTGAGCCGGTCGAGGTGCAGGGGGACGCGGACCTCGGTGCTCGACCAGGGCCCGACCACGGGGCCGGACAGGGGGCTGAGCTCGAGCCCCTCGAGGCCGGGCACTGGCGGATCGGCGGTGATGGTGAGGGTGGTCGCGGCCAGGGGCGCGGCCCCGGTGTTGTGGAGGCGGATGACGAGGGCGCCGTCCTCATTGGCGTCCAGTACGCCATCTTCATCGCAGGTGCGGTCGAGGTCGTCGACGCCGACCAGCTCGACCCCGAGCACCGGGCGGAGGCTGAAGTCCTCGACCACGCCGACGTTGTCGGTCGCCGTCCGCGGCGGAGACACCGCGCAGGAGCCCATCCCGCGCACGGCGAAGGCCTGGGCCATCACCTCGGCGTCGGCGGGGTCGATGGCCGCCGCCGCGATCAGCAGGGCGTCGCGCAGCTCGGTGAAGGTGAAGTCGGTCGGGGTCAGGGCGAGGCCGGCGACCAGGATGTCGGACATGCGCCGCTGCACGTCGGCGAAGGGCACCCCGTCGAGGAGCGCCTGCTCGTGCAGCGCGACATAGGCCTCAAAGGCGGCGGTCGCCCAGACCTCGCCGGTGTTGTGCACCTGGGCGTTGTCACCGCCGCCGGACACGGGGTGGCTGGTGGGCAGCGCCTCGCCGCGCTGGATGTGCCTGAAGCTCAGCGCGTTGTTGGCTGGGTCGACGGAGTAGGGCACCCGCCGGATGCCATAGTAGACCGGGTCGGTGCTGTCGGCTTGGTTGGCCCAGCCGCCGGGGCCGTAGGTGCCGCTGAGGTCGTCGCCCTCGCGCAGGATCATCCACAGAGAGAGGAAGTCGGCCCAGCCCTCGTTGATGCCGCCGCACTGGGTAGTGCCGCAGGAGGAGAGCCGCCCGAACAGATAGTGCCCCCACTCATGCGCGAGGACCGAGCTGTCGAGCCCGCCGTCGATGAGGGCGGCACCAGAGCGGGTGAGGGTGGCCTCGGGGGTCTCGCCCCCGGTGATCGCCGCGGTGAGCGTCGTGCCGTCGGCCTGGGTCAGGCCCACCACCGGGATCGTGATGGCCCCCGATCCGGTGGACGCGCCGAGGCTCGGCGCACCGCCGCTCGTGTTGTTGGCGATAAGCACGGCGATCGCGCCGGCGTCCTGCGCGTTCTGTGCCTTGATCACGAAGGTGCAGTCGCCCCGGTTGACCAAGGCGATCTTGCCGGCCACGTCGCCAGGGACCGCCGCGCAGGCCTTGCCGTCCCCGCCGGGCAGAGCCACGGTACCGGTGAGGTCGAAGCTGGGCGCTCCGAAGCTCGCGGTGGAGTGGGTCAGGGCGCCGCCGGCGGTTGGGGCGGTGACCGCGCTCTCGCTGCGGCCCGTCCACAGGTACACCTGCATGCGGGGCGCGCTGCCGTCGGCGGGGGTGCTCATGTTCGCGTTGTTGCGCGACCCGCCGTCGGCGTTGTCTTGCAGCTCGACCTTCATCGCGTCGTCGGCTTCGCCTCCCCGGCCGTAATTGTCGGCCTGGGCCACGCCGTTGGCCTCGTGGAAGCCCGAGTCGTAGAACCAGTCGTGCAGCCAGTTGACGGTGTAGAAGGCCTGGACGATGGGCGCCGACCGCTGGTCGAGGTCGACCGCCGGCTCGGCGTTGAGGTCATAGACCCAATCGAAGGTGTCGGACGACGAGACCGGGGCCGGGGTGTCGGTGCCGCCGGGGCCGTCGGTGCTGTCGCGGTCGGTGTAGGCCCGCGCGTTGTTGCCGAGGGTCTCAGTCGCGCCGGGGGGCAGCCACGGATCGGGGACCCCGGTGCCCGGATCGTTGAAGCCGTCGAGGGTAATCAAGACGGGATCGGTGTTGGGCGGGTAGCCCCCGTCTGGGGCGCTGGTCGGATGGGGCGTGCGGTCTTCCCAGGGGTTGTCGCGCGGGCGCAGGTCCCCCGTCTCGTCGGCCCAGACCCGGAAGGTGGCGTGGGCGGTGAGCGCCTCGCGCCGGAGCACCGCACCGTCCTGCGCGTCGATCTGCAGCCTCCACCAGCCGGTGTTGGGGGTCTGCGGACCGACGGCCGCGAGCTCGACCTCCCAGACCACCCGCAGGCCGTCGGGCCCGGCGACCAGCAGCTCGCGGGCCCGGGGCGGCGCCTCCCATACGAGGCCGCCGGTGGGGTCGGGCTGCAGCCAGCCCCAGCGGCCCACCTCGTCGGGCCCCGGGCCGAAGCCGCCGGCGGGCACCGTGAGGCCCAGGCGGTCGTGCACCGCCGCGGCGACGGCGTCGGCGGCGCGCAGGGCCGGGGGCTGCTTGGGGCCGCCGCGCAACGGCTGGGCCCAGGCGCCGCCGACGGTCCAGCCGATGAGGCGCTGATCACCGTCCAGCACGATGTGCAGGCCGCTGTCGAAGACCTCGCGGCCGCCCAGCCGGGCCCGGTGGCGCAGCACGGCCCCGCCGCCGGGCAGGTCGATGCGGGCGAAGGCCTCGAGCCCGGCGAGGTCGGCGGGGGCGAGGCCCAGCGCGGCGGCGATCTGGGGGAGGGCGGCGGAGGCATCTGCGCCGGGCAGGGGCTGGGCGCTGCGATCCGCGAAATGGACGCGTGGGAGGGTATCTTCGCCGGCGGTGCGGGCCCGGGCCAGGGCGCCAGCGGCGTGGGGCGCGGTGCGGGCGGGCGCCGCGGCGCGCTCCGGGGCCGGCGCGGGCGCCGGCGCGCAGGACGAGGCCGGGAGGGCGCCGAGCAGCGTGAGCAGGGTGAGCAGGCGGGCGGTGCGCATGGTGCCTCCGGGCAGATCGCCGGCACCGTAGCCCATCCGGGCCGGGTGCCCGTCGCGTTGACGCAGCTTTGGCGCCGCTGGCCGCGGCCGGCCGCGCTCAGTCCGGCGGGCGGGGCCGCGGCTGGGCCAGCGGGAAGCCCAGCGCGATGGCCAGCAGCACCACCCCGACCCCCAGGGCCGCCCGGCCGCTGGGCAGGGCGCCGAGCAGCACGGCGTCCCAAGCGGTGGCGAGCACGCTCTGGCCGACCAGCACCACGCCGGCGGCCGCTGGGCCGACCCGGGCGATGCCCCGCAGCAGCAGCGTCCAGCCGCCGAGCTGGGCCACGAGGCACATGCCAGCGACCGCCAGCCAGGCCTGGGGGCTGCGCGCCAGCACCGGCGCGGCGGGATCGACGGCCAGCTCGATGCCCTGCACGACCAACAGCGTGAGGGCGCCCGCCCCGGTGGTCATGAGCAGGGTCAGGGGCGGTCCCAGCGCCCATCGGCGGGTGCCCTCGCCGAGAAAAGCGATGTAGACGCTGTAGGTGAGCGCGGCGCCCAGGCCCAGCGCGAGGCCGACCGGGTCGAGGGCCGGTGCGGCCCCGGCGGGCACGACCAGCAGGGCGAGGCCGCCGATGCCCAGCGCGGCGGCGGCCCAGAAGGCCGGGCGGGGCAGGCCCCGGCCGAGGGCGGCGCCGAGCAGGGGCACGATGAAGACCTGCAGGTTCGCGAGCAAGGTGGCCAAGCCCGGGCCGATCCGCTGGATGCAGCGGTTCCAGAGCGCCATGTCGGCGGCGAAGGCGGCGCCGCCGAGCGCGAGCAGCAGCAGGGCGGCGCGGGCGGTGGGGCGGTCCGGCGCCGGCGCGGCGGGGCGCGGGCGGGCCACGCCGACGTAGAGGCCGAGCAGCAGGGCGCTCCCGGCGAGGCGGTGCAGTCCGGCGGCGGTCGGGGGCAGGCCCGCCGCCTTCACGAAGAGGGCGGCGAAGCTGATGCACAGCACGCCCCCGGCGAGGGCGAGCAGGCCGCCCGCGCGCCCGCCGCCCGCCGCCGTGGGGTCCCCGGAGCTCACGCCCCGCGCACGGCCGGGCCGCGGGGCCCGAAGAGCGCCCGGGCGAGCTGGCCGAGCCAGAGCTGCTCGGGGTCGGCGGGGTCGACGTGCAGCGCGTTGCTCTCCTCATCGGCGGCGGCGAGCAGCGCCGCGGAGCCCGGGCTCGGGGCGGCCCGGTCCTCCAGCACGCAGAACAGCACGGCGTCCTCTTCCCGGCAGCCGGTGTGCGCCTGCCAGTCGGACACCCGCTTGGCGAAGGCCGGGTCGGCGGCCGAGGGCTGCTCGTCGGCGGCGGCGGGCCCGAGCCGGTTGATGCCGTCGAGCACCCGCTTCTTGCGCTCGCCATAGGGGACCGCGGCGAGCGCCTCGGGCAGCAGCGGGGCGCCGAACCAGATGTCCTGGCGGCCCATCCCGACCGGGAACTCGGTGCGGTGGGCCAGGGGCGCGCGGTCGAGGCCGCCGACGAAGCGCACCGGCACGATCGGGGCGCCGACCGCGAGGGCCATGTCGATGAACGCCCCCGACATCTTCTCGACCGGGCGGGTGCAGTCGAGCGCGCGGGTGCCCTCGACGTGCACCATCACGCAGCGGCCGGGCGCTTTCATGTCTTCGGCGAGGCCGGCGATGAGCCCGAGCAGCGAGGCCTTGTCTTCGCGGTCGAAGTAGGTGATGACCTGCGGGTCGCTGACGCCGGGGAAGGCGAAGCTGTGGCGGATGAGGTCGCCGAGCCAGGTGTGGCGGTGCTCGGCCTTGGCGACCGTGACCGTCGGCACCTCGATGAGGGCGCTGGCCAGCACGCTGAACAGCAGGCTCTCGATGCCGGTCTGGTGGTTGGCCAAGAACAGCACGCTGCGGCCCCGCAGCGCGGCGAAGCCGGCGGGGTCCTCGAGCAAGACCTGGCCGATGAACTTCTGCATCAGGCCATAGTAGAGGTCCTCGACCGGCCAGGGGCCCCGGTTGAACCAGCCGCGCCAGAAGGCCTCGATCCGGCCCAGATCGAGGGCCGGCGGGCCGCTTTTGACGGTAGCCACGCCGTTCTCGACCGCGCCGTCGAGGGTCCAGCGGGCCAGCGGTGCGGCCTCGGGCAAGGTGCCGGGGTGCGGGCCAGACCCGTCCCGCAGCAGCTCGGCCGCCATGTGCTCCTTCTGGGTGACCTGCAGCGGGTCGTTGGTGCCGTAGATCCCGGCGACCGTACCCGGCAGCCAGTCGGTGGCGGCGACCGTGCGGGCGCTCAGCGTGGTCTCGCGGCGGCCGCACGACGCGATGGCCGAGCGAGAGAGCGCGAGGCCGTTGCCGCGCCGGTCGCGCAGGAAGGCCCGGCGCTGGTCGGGCGGGGCGCTGCCGAGGGGGCCCTTGGGGAACAGCGCCTCCGCGAGGACCAGCTCGGCCCAGACCCGCTCGCCCTGGCTCCACTGGATGCGGAAGCGGGCCCGGCCGGCGGGGGCCTCGAGGGCCTGGGCGACGACGCGGACGAGGCCGCCGGTGGGCGCGGGGCCGAAGAGCTCGAGGCGCTCGACCACGGCGGGGTAGGCCACCTCGTCGGGGCGCACGCCGCGGACCCGGCCGGCCAGGGCGTCGTGGGGGAGGATGTGGGTGCCCGCGTCGAGCAGGGCCGGGACCAGGGCGCCCCGGGGCACGGCGGCGGCCGCCGGGTGGTCGAGGTCGAGCGTGCCCTCAAACCAGCCCGCGCCGTCGGCGGCGCCGATCACCCAGCGCCGCAGCAGCTGGAAGGCCGGGCCGTGGAACAGCGCCCCGCTCGCATAGGGATCGGGCTGGACCTCTCCTTGCACGGCGGGCCAGGGGGCCGGGTGCTCGAGCTGCTCGCGGCGCTCCACCGCGCAGGTGAACACCACGTCGCCCTTCTCGACGTCGACGATCTGCACCGCGACCCCGGCCGGGACCACACCGGTCACCTCGGCGCGCAGCGTGGTGGGCCCGGCCACGGTCACCCACCGGCGCACCCGCGCGTCGCGCACGAGGCGCACCGGACCGCCGGCGGCCTGGGCGGCCAGATCGATGAGGCTCATCATCGGCAGGGCCGGCACCGTCCAGGTCGGGCGGTGGTCGCCCACCCAGCGGTCCACCGCCGGGTCGAGCGGGGTGAGGACCGGCGCCAGCGGCAGCCAGGGGCCCGCCGCCGGTCCCTTCTCGACCACGCGCATGCCGAGGTCTTTGGCCTCGTAGATGCGCTTTCCGTCGACCCACAGGCTCGCGTCGCAGCGGGCCCAGCGCCCGCGGGCGTCCTCGCCCACCGCGGTCAGCTCGATGGTGGTCGAGATGACCTTGTTGGTGGGGATGACCTGGCCGCGGTACTTCCAGGCCATCTTGCCGCCGATCTCGAGCGGCTCAAAGCGGGGGCTGGCCATGCCCTCGCCCATGCGCTGCTCGATCATCACCCACTGCAGCAGGCGGATCATCGCCTCGATGCCGAGGCTGCCCGGCTGCACCGGGTCTTGGAAGAAGTGCGCCTTGAAGAACCACTCCGAGGCGTCCACGTCTTTTTCGGCCCGGGCCGCGCCGAGGCCCTTGGGCCCGCCGCTCGGCCACCAGCCGGTGACCCGGTCGATCATGCACAACATCGACCCGGGCAGCTTCAGCGCGCCGCCAAAATAGGCGGCCGGACGGGGCTTGAGGTCGACCGCGACGTCGCAGGCGAGGCTGAGGATGGCCCGCTGCTCGGGCGTGGTGGGCAGGCCCACCTGGTTCTCCAGCGCGGCCTTGGGGAAGAAGCCGAAGACGGTCTGCAGCTCGTAGACCTGGGTCTCTCCCACAAAACAGGCGACGTCGAAGCCCTCGATGATCATGCCAGCCGTGGTGCTGATCTTGGTGATCTTGACCCGGGTGCGGAAGACGCCGGCCTCGGGGCCGATCTCGGCGAGCATGGTGCCCACGCCGTCGAGGTTGCGGAAGCTCAGGTCATCGGGCACCGTCACCGCCGAGCCGACCATGCTCGCGAGCCAGCCGCAGGGCTGCAGGGCCGCCTCGAGGAAGACGCAGAAGGGCATGGTCGGGCTGTCGTTCTCGCCGAAGTACCAGGCGTCGCGGGGCACGTCGTACTCGAGCTCGATGACCGCGCCGGGCTTGAACTCGCCCACCTTGCCGTCGATGCGGTTGACCCGCGACATGAAGTGGTAGGGCGGGCCGGGCAGGCGCGCGACGCGACGGTGCCCGTCAAAGACACGGTACATCTCACCGAAGGCATCCGAGGGGCGCCCCCAGGCGCAGGCGAGCAGGCTCGGGTAGCCGAAGCTGAACCCGTCCTGGGTGGCGACCGGGCGCTCTTCGTTGTGCAGGCGCAGCAGGCCGGGCCGGCGCTCGGCCGGCCAGTCGGCCACGAGCTGCAGGCCGACCCGGCGGGCGTGGAAGGCCTTGAGCTCGTCGCTGGTGCAGAGGATGTCGGCCCAGAGCGTCGGGGTCGGCCCCGCCTCGAACTCTTCGACGAAGAGCTCATAGGTCAGCACCGTGGTGCCCGGGTCGACCTGGCCGCGGCAGCGCAGGTCGAGCTTGGCGCCGGGCACCGGCTGGAAGCGCCACCCGTCGCGGTCGACGGTGACCCCCATGGCGGTGAGGTACAGCGCCATCGCCTGCAGGCAGCCCTCGAACATGAGCGTGCCGGGCATGCAGGGGTCGTTCTTGAAGTGGCCGTCGAAGAACCAGTCGTCGGGCTGGATGCGCTGCACCGACTTGAGGTAGCCGCGGCCCCAGGGCCCGCCCTTGGGGTCGAGCACCGTGTCGCCGAGGAACAGCATGCGGCCCGACTGCACCCGGGGGGTGTCGACGTGGGTGCGGGTGCGGTCATAGGCCGAACCCAACGCCTCCCACACGCGGCCCTCGGCGGCGGCCCGGACCTCGGCGGCCGAGAAGCTGCGCTTGCCTCCGTCGATGGTCGGCGCGTCGAGGCGGGGCTGGGCGACGATCTCTTGGCCCTCGGGGGTCCAGAGGATGCCCGCGCTGGCCTCGAGCTCGGCGTCGGTGAAGAAGCCCGCCTGGCCGCCGCGCACGCTGAGGATGGGGCGGTCGCCCGCAAAACAGTCATAGTGGAAGAAGAACAGCCGCACGTCGCCGTGCTTGGCGTGGCCGTCCACGTGAATGTCGTAGCGCAGCGTCTCGCCGGGCTTGGGCAGGTCACCGTGGTAGGTCAGGGTGCAGCCGAGCAGGCGGTAGACCCGGTCGCCAGGGTGCCCCAGATCGATGCCCAGGTACGAGATCAGCATGAGGTCGGCCTGGCCGGCCTCGATCAGCACGCCGGCCGGCATGCGGCCCTGGTGCAGGTACCACGAGGCCCAGGTCACGTCGGTCTCGGTCCAGATGGTGCCGAGGCCCATCGAGCCGGGCACGGCGTCGAGGCCGACGACCCGGTCGGCGAGCAGCAGCGGCGGCTCGGGCATCCGGCACTGGCGGACGAAGCCGTCCTGCTTCTCAAAAAGCGGGCCATAGAGGGTCGAGATGGCGCCGCTGGCGTTGATCTGCAGCTCTTCGCGCCCCCAGCGTGGGCCGATGGGCGCCCGCTTGCGGGTGAAGGGGAAGCCGCCGGGGGCAGCGGAGGCGGGGGCGGAGGGCGCCGCAGGCTTGGCCGCAGCCGGAGCAGCGGCAGGCGCCGGGGGCTTGGCCGCAGCCGGAGGGGCGACGGGCGCCGCCGGGCGCGGGG
>JBJONS010000050.1:0-17161 GCA_046051725.1 Pseudomonadota bacterium
GCTGGGCGACCCGGCGGACGACCAGCACCTGGGTCGCGCTCCAGCCCTGGGAGATGCCCCGGGCGTAGGCGCCGTCGCTGCCGCCGGCCAGGGTGGCGAGGCCACGGTCGCTGGTCCGCAACAGATCGGCCCCGTCCACGACGAAGCGGAAGCCGGTGAGGTCGGCGAGCTGGCTGCTGAGCTGGTCGGGGCTCAGGAGCTTGCCGCCCACCTGTCCCTCGGCCTCGGCCTCGCCGGTCGGGGGCCCGAGGTAGAGCGGGTCGGCCAGGACAGCGCCCCACAGCGACCGGAGCTTGAGCCCGTCCCGCACGAAGGCCTCGCGCCACCGGGTGCGGGCGGCGGTGTCGGCCGGGGTCAGCGGTCGGCGCAGCAGGTGCTCGGCGGTCTGCTGCACCGCGCAGTCGACGAAGCCCGGGTCCGCGGCGATGGCCTGCCCGAGGTCAAAGAGCCCCGCGGCCGGCTGGCCGAAGTAGGCCGGGGCGACGCCGGTCTGGGTGCGCCAGATGCCCTCGCGCTCGGGGTGGTAGCGGCGCATCTCGTCGGGCCCCGACTTGCGGGCAAAATAGACCCCGCCCAGCAGGCTGGCGAGCGGGTCGAGGCTGCTGTGGCAGCTCGCGCAGCCCGGGTTGGCCCGCAGCGCGTCGGCGACCACCGCCGGGTCGCTCAGATCGAGGCTGCGGTCAAACTCCACCGGCTGCGAGAGGTAGTCTCGGCACAAGAAGATGCGGGAGATCTGGTTCGCCCGCCCGCGGCTGGCGTTGTTCTGGCTGGTCTCGTAGCGCCACCACAGGCCGTTGCTGACCAGCGCGCCGGCGGCGGGCCGCCCGTCGGTCCAGCGGGCGGGGACCCAGCCGTCGCCCGGCGCGGCGTCGGGGATCACCGGCCAGGCCGCGGCGAGGTTGGCGTCCACAACGGTGTAGTCGGCGGTCACCAGCGTGGTGTAGGTCAGGTCGTTGACCGCGACGTGGGCCAGCAGCCGGAGGGGCTCTTCGCCGACCGCGCGGGCGAAGGCCGCCTCGTCGCCCAAGCCAAAGGTCGAGGCCGGATGCTCCGCCTCATCCTGCACGGTCGACCAGACCTCTTGTCCCGCCGACACGAGGCGCTCCGCCCAGCGGGGATCGGCGAGCAGCTCGGCCCGCAGCGCGTCGAGGGCCGCGGGGTCAGCGGCGACGCGGTCCAGCTCGTCGAGCGAGGGCCGCACACCCCGCACATCCAGGCTCAGCCGCAGCAAGGCGGCCTCGGGGTCGGGCGCCGCGTCCGGGGCCTCAGCCTCGCCGGCGGTGTCGTCCCCGGCGGGGCCCGCGTCGACCGGCGCTTTGTCCGCGCCCGCGCAGGCGGCGAGGCCCAGGAGCAGTGCAGCGGCGCGGCCCGAACAGATCACCATGCCCACTCCTCTGGCTGCCACAGCGGCGTCAGATCGACGCAGAGCTCGCCCACCGCGCGGCCCGCGGCGTCGGTCGCCGGCCCGCACGCCGAGCAGGGGGCGCTGTCGAGGGGCAGCGCGACCCGGGCGCCGTCGGCCATCAGGGCCACCACGGTCCCCGTCGCGGTGCAGACGCCGGCCTCTTCGCGCAGCTCCAGGCCATCAAAACGGAGGCCGAGGCCCTCATCGCCCGCCGCGGCGCCACCAGAGAGGCCTCCCTCGAGGCGGAGCCACCGGTCCGCCCCGGTCGCGCCGCCCTCCCACTGCGCCGAGACGCTGGGCGCGCCGTCGAGCGCCGCCAGATCCAGCCACGGCGCGTCCCCCGGCGCGGCGCCAAAGGTGCCCGAGAGCGCCGCCGACAGGCTGAGGGTCTCGCCCGCGCGCGCGACCGCGTACTCACCGCGCCCGTCGAGGACGAGGGTGGCACCACCCGGGTGGGTGAAGGTCGTCGTGGTGATGAAGGTCCCGTAGCGGTCCAGCCGCACCCCATCGACGGTCACGTTGGAGATCCAGGCCGCCTGCCCCCGCCCGTCAAAGCCCCAGCCGGTGCTGGTCGAGCAGTCGGCCGACCAGCCGGTGGTCAGGCCCACGGCCGGGAACAGCCCCGGACAGGAGCCGCTGGCCTGGTCGAGGGCGGCGTCCTGCGCGCCAAAAAGCAGGCCCGGCTCCAGCGCCGCGAAGGCCGCGACCGCCTGCCCGAGCGCGGCCTCGACCGCCGCGGGCGCCGGCGCCTCGGGGGGCGCGTCCGGGCTGTGCACATAGGACGAGGGCCCCGTGTCGGCTCCGCTGTCCTCCCCGCCGTCCCCGCCGCTGTCCGGGCTCCCCCCCTCACCCGCGCCGCCCTTGGCCCCGGCTCCGCCTTGGCAGCCGATCACGAGGGCGGCCGCTGCGGCGCGCCACCGGCCGAGGCGCGGCGCAGCGGGGACGGTCACGTGCCCTCCGGCGCGCACTCGAGCCACCACCGCAGACGGACCCGGTCATCCACGCTGGTGCCGCCCGCTGGCGGCATGGTGGGCGGCTCGGTCGCCGAGCGGGCGAGGATGCGGTCGCGCCAGGCCCAGGCCTCGGCCTTGGTGTCGAAGGTGATGTCCGCGGGGGCGCCGTAGCGGTCCGGGGTGGTGCTCGCGTGGCAGCCCTGGCAGTGGTGCAGCAAGAAGCCCGCCCCGAAGGTGTCCCAGTTGACCAGGGGCACGTCGGCGCAGGGGCCGGTGTCCTGCCCACCGTCGCCGTCGGCGCCGCTGTCGTCCTCGACCGCTGGGCCGCTGTCCTCGCCGACCGCGCCCTTGGGCTGGGCTTCCCCGCCGCAGCCCAGCGCGAGGACGCAGCCCAGCAGCAGGGTCGTGGTGTGCTGCGCGCGCCTCATCCGAGCACCCCCCAGATCGGGCTGAATTCGGTGAGGGAGGCGGCCTCTCCGACATCACCAATGGCGAGCAGGGTGCTGCCGACCACCGCGGGGGTCAGCTCGCGGCCCGCGGCAGACAGATCGCCCGTCTCGGGGTCGATGGCCTCACCATAAAAGAGCGGGGAGAAGGCGCCGACCGTGCGCCCGCCGCTGATGCCCGCCCCGAACAGCAGCGCGCTGGTGTGCGCCCAGTGGTCCTTGCCCTTGTCGTCGTTGACGCTCGGGGTGCGCCCCATCTCGGACATAACCACCACCACGGTCTCTTCGGCGAGGGTGGGCGTGCTCACGCCCGGGGTGAGCTCGAGCAGCTCGGCCAGCCCGCCCAGCCCCGCGAACAGATCTTCGAAATTGTCCGACTGCTTGGTCTCGTTGGCCTCGTGGCTGTCCCAGCTCGTGCGCTCAAAACTGAGGGTCACGCACCGCGACAGACCCAGCGCCAACAGCTGCACGCCGAGCTCGACCTGCCCCTCGAAGGTGCCGTCGGTGGACCAGTTCACGCTGTCGCCGAGGCCCTCGATGGTCTGGGCCTTCTCGAGCGCGGCGGCCTGCGCGGCGGCGAAGGCCCGGGCAGCCGACCGGTCTGCGCCCGCGACCCGCGCATCGACCCGCGCGCGCACATGGGCCTCGACAGCGGCGGCGGCGGCGGGGTCCAGGCCCGTGGTCGGCTGGTCGCTGCCGGCCAGCACCGAGCCGTCGAGCAGCTTGCCCACCTGCCCCTCGGCCCCGATGCGGACCACCGACTGGCCGAGCCGCCCGGGCATCGAGCGCCCGCCGATCACGACGTGGGGCAGGGCAAAGCGGCTGGCTGCGGCGTCGGCGATCAGGGTCGGCCAATCGGCGGCGGTCTCGGCGTTGCTGCCCGTGTACGCGATGCGCTCGCAGGCGCGGTGGTTGACCGAGGGCACGATGAGCCCGTTGAGGATGAGCGCGTGCGGCGCGTGGCGGGCAAAAAAGGCCGAGACCGAGGGACGGTCGGGGTGCGCGAGGTACCGCAGGTCGCCGATGGTGTGCACCTCGGCCTCGTCCTCAAAAGAGACCGCCGCGTTCCCGCGGCTGTCGGCGGCGAAGGCCCGCGTGGGGTCCCAGCCCCCGAAATTGCGCACGAAGATGAAGCGGAGATCCCCGCGCGCGGCCCGGGCCGGCCGGGGCCACAGCGCGAGCCCCGTGGCGCCCAGCGCGGCCCCGTGCAGCAGCGCCCGCCGGCTCGTCGGGCGCGCAGACAGCCCGCGGAGGCCGGACAGGCCGGGACCAGCGGGGGCGAGGGAGCGACGGGTGCGGTCACCTGGGGGCACGGCGCGCCTCAATACAGCAAGAGGTCGGGGTCGCGGAGCATCGCGGTCAGCAGGGCGGTCCAGGCCACCTCAGCGCTGCCGGTGAGCCCGAAGACCTCGTCGAAAAGAACAACCAGATCGTCGACCTCAGGGTCGTCCGCAGAGACGCGGCGGCCATAGAGCCGCAGGTGCAGGTCGACGAGGGCGGCGGCGAGCGCCGGATCGTCCGCGCGCAGCCGCGCGGCCCCCGCTGGCAGCAGGCGCGGCGCGTCGGCGCCGAGATCGGCCGAGACCACCGCGCCGGCGGCCGCTTCGGCCAAGCGGCGCTGCACGAGCACGCCGGTGGTCGTCGGCTCGACCACTTGGTCGGCGTCCCAGGCCGGACCGAGGCCGCCGCTGAGGCTGCGCATCCCGTAGAGGTCGGTGTGGAGCACGTCGAGGCCATCCTCGACCAGCCGGAACCCGGTGAGGTCCTCGAGGGTGTTGCCGAGCTGCAGGGGGCGAAGCTGGCGCAGCCCCGGGGCCCGCGCCGGGTCGAGGTCCGCGGGCAGCGCGTCGCCGCTGCCGGGCAGGCCCGCGGCGTAGGCCGGGTCGCGCAGCACGCTGCCGACCAAGGCCCGCAGCCGCAGCCCGCCGTCGAGGAAGGCCTCGCGGTGGATGACCAGGGCCTCGGTGTCGGCGAGCTGGGCGGGTCGATCAAGCAGCTGCTCGAGCGCGCGCTCGACCGCGCACTCAATGTAGCGGGGGTCTGCCGCGATCTGCAGCCCGAGGTCGCGCAGGGTCTGTCCGGGCTGGCCGTACCAGCCGGGGGCGACCCCGCCATAGACCTCCCACAGCTGCTCTCGCTCGGCGTGGTAGGTCGACTGTTCGGCCGGGCTGAAGCTAAAGTGGTTGTAAAAGCCCCAAAAGTAGCCGGCGACCGGATCGAGGCTCGCGTGGCAGGTGACGCAGGCGGCGTCGTTGCGCAGCGCGTCGTTGACCGCGGCCTCGTCGAGCAGGTTGAGCTCGCGGTCGCCCTCGATCACGCTGTCGAGGTAGTCCCGGCAGGTCAGGATGCGGCTGACGGCGTTGGCGCGGCCCCGGTTCGCGTTGGCCTGGGTGGAGTCGTAGCGCCAATAGAGACCATTGGTGGACAGGACCCCGGCGGCGGGTCGCCCGTCGGTCCAGCGCACCCGGCGCCAGCCGGCGGCGCCCGCGGGGTAGTCGGTGGGGAAGTGGCGCGCGAGGTAGTCGTCGGCCACAGTCCAGTCGGCGAGCACCAGATCGGTGTACGGCAGGTCGTTCTCGGCGACTTCTGCGAGCACCCGAAGGGGCTCTTCGCCAAACGCGCGCAGCACGGCCAGCTCGTCCTCCATCGGGTAGGCGGCTTGATCGAAGTCGGCCTCGTTGAGCGGCGTGAGCCAGACCCCGGCCTGGCGCTCGGCGTAGGCCCAGCCGAAGCCCGGCGCGGCGAGGTAGCCCGCGATGAGCGCGCGGACGGCGGTGGGATCGGCCTCGACGGCCCGCAGATCGGCGAGCGAGGGGCGATGGCCGCGCAGGTCGAGGCTGGCCCGCGAGAGCAAGGCGACCGCGCGGTCGCGATCGGCGTCGGGGATGGCCTCGACCGCCCCCTCTGCCTTTGCGCCGCCGGGCTCGGCCCCACAGCCGACGAGCAGGCCGACGGTGAGCCCGACGAGCCCGACCCATGCGGGCAGAGGTCCGAGGCTCAACCGCGAGACCATGGCCAGCTCTCCCATGTGGTCAAGGGGGACCAGTCGGCGCAGGCCTCGCCGATGGTGACCCCATCGAGGCTAAAGCTGGCGCAGCCATCACAGGTGCCGTCGCCGAGCGCGACGGTGTACCAGCGCCCGTCGTTGTCGCGCAGCTCCAGCGCGCCGTTGGGCTCGGCGGCGCAGGCGTCGCGGGCGGTGCTCAGGTACAGATCCGCGAAGGTGGCCGCCAGGACGGGCCCCTCGAGCTGGGTGAGCCCGCCGCTGAGGCGGGCGGCGCGGTGGGTCGCGTGCCGCTCGTAGATGAAGTAGACCTCGTGGCTGGTGGGCTGCTGGACCCACGTGCCTTCGACAGACGGATCCTCCCACACAAAGTCGCCGAAGACGAAGCCATCCCACACCCGGAAGCCCGCGGAGTGGTCGGACACCCGCAGGTCGACGTCGCCGAAGCTCTGGAAGTACACCCCCTCTGGAGAGGTGATGGTGCTGTGGCCGGTCACCCAGTCGTAGGTCAGCACGTTGAGCGGCCCTTCGACCCACCCGCCCGCGCGGACGTTCAGGTTGAAGCCGTCGAACCGCGCGCCGAGCCAGGTCTCGCACTCGGCGCGCCACAGGTCCATGCCGTTGTGCACGCCCAGCTCTGGACAGCCGTTCTCGGGGTCAGCGTTGGCCCAGAACATCGCGGTGTAGGCGTCGTGGTGGATGAGCGGGTCGAGCGCGTGCAGGTGGTCGATCAGCCGCTGCAGCCCGTCGGACACCGCCTCGGCCGAGAGGGGGGCGGGCGGGTCGGGGTCGCTCAGCCCCGGCGCCCAGGCGCTCGGGTCCCCCTCGAGCACGAAGCCCGCGCCGCTGTCGGCGCCCCCGGCGGCCGCGGCGCCCGTGTTCCCCCCGCCTTTGGACGCGGGACCAGCCGGCGCGGCGCAGGCCGCCAGCGTGAGGACCGCGCTGAGGGGGGCGAAGGTGGCGTGGCGGGGGCGAGGCACGGGGCGCTCCTGACGTGGCTCTGACAGGCTACCACGGCGCGGAGGCGTGTCACCAGATGTCCCGCGGCCGCGGGGTGGACCGGCCGCAGCTCAACCGGCGATGCGCACCACCACGTAGGTGTAGGGCACGCGCAGCATGCCCTCCCACACGTCAAAGCGGGCAGCGGGCGCGCCGGCGCAGACCAGCGCGCGCAGCGCCTGTTCGGAGCGCACGAACCGTCCCCGATCAATGGCATAGAGCTGCTGCTCTACCCAGCCCCGCCCGGGGCGCGGGCAGGGCTCCAGCGCCACCACCGCCCCGCCGGGCGCCCGGCGGGCGAGGCAGGCGCGCAGCAGGGCCGAGGCCTCTGGATCGGGAAGGTGGTGCAGGACGCCCATCAGCAGCACGCGCTCGAAGAGCGCGCCCGCGGGAAGCTCCTCGACGCGCGCGCCGCGGAGGTCTGCGGTGGGGCCAAAGCGGCGGCGGGCGCCGGCGAGGTAGGGCGGGTGGGGCTCGAGCCCGGTGTAGCGCACGCCGGCGGGCAGGGCCGCGAGCACGTCGGCGGGCCCGCAGCCGACGTCGAGCACCCGATCCCCAGGGGTCAGGGCGAGGGCCTCGTCGACGAAGCGGCGCAGCAGCCGCTCTTGGCCCACGGTGCGCTGCAGCAGGCTGTAGGCGCGGGCCCGGCCCACCGGCGCGCTCATCAGCCGCCGCAGCGCGCGGGTCAGCGGGGCGCCCTCGGTGGGGTTGACGTCCTTCACGGCATCTCCGGTGAGGAGACCACCCCGAGCGCCCGCCCGCAGGTGTAGGGGAACTGGTAGACCGCCGCCCAGGTGGTGAGCACGCCCTCCCCCCGGGTCGGCGAGAGCGCCATCTCCCGGGCCATCGGCATGACCGTGCCGAGCCGGTCGCAGAGCGCGCCGCTGCGCAGGTCCTGCACCCAGATCTGCCCGGTGAGCACCGAGGCGGTCACGAGCAGGCCCCGCCCGGCGTCGACCGCCACCGCGCGCACCCCCGGTTGGGTCGGAACCTCCCAGTCCACGGCCCCCGTCGTGGGGTCGATGAACCACAGCGTCGCCCGGTTGGGCAGCGCCAGCGCGATCCGGCCGAGCTCCGGCACCCAGATCATCTTGCCGTCCAGCGTCGGCACCGCGAGCCAGGGGCGAGCCGCGCCGTCGCCGAGGGCGGCGGTGTACAGGCGGGCGCCGAAGTCGGGCGCCACGACCAGCGCGTCGATGGGCGGCGCGAAGATGACCTCGCGGGGCATCGGGATGGGCCGCGGGCGCCCGCCGGGGCGCGGCTCGGCGAGCTCGACCGCGCGCAGGTCGTCGAGGGCGGGCAGCTGCCCGCTGATCACGAGGCGAGGGCTGGGCCCCGCGGTCTGCACGCTGGCGAGGATGAGGCGCTGCCCCGACCGGCGCACGTAGGCGTAGGAGATCGGCGCTGGCAGGGCGATCTGGCGCCGGGGCTCAAAGGCCGCCCCGGTCCAGCGCAGCTCGCTGAGCGTGCGCGCCCCAGAGATGACCCAGGTCAGGCCGCTCTCGGGGTCGGTGTCGGCGTCGAGCGGGGCCGCGCTCTCGGGGCCCCAGCGCGGGCCCAGGCTGTGCTCGACCACCGGCCGGCCCGAATCGAGGGGCAGCGCGACGAGGCGCGGCCGGGTCTCGCCGACGACGATGGCGTGGTCGCCCACGATCTGCACGCCGTGCCAGTCGGCGCGCACGCCGGGCGGCGACTGGGCGAGCACCCGCAGCCGCGGGTCGAGCAAGGCGGCCGGCCAGCGCTCGAGGCCATCGCGCACCGCGCTGTAGCCGGCGAGGCACTCCACCCAGGCCGAGAGCAGCAGCAGGCCGACCGCGGCCGCCCCCGCCAGGGCCCGGCGCGCCCCGGCGGAGAGCCCGAGCGCCGCCGCCCAGGGCGCGGGCACCCAGAGCGGGGCGAGGGGCGCCCAGGCCAGCCGGCGCAGGCGCCGGAGCGCGGCGGGGTCGGCCTCGCCGGCCAGCGTGATGAGCGGCAGCGCGAGGAGCGCGGGCCACAGGCCAAAGCGGTGGCTCAGCCCGAGCGCGAGCAGGGCCAGCAGGCCGGCGATCCAGCGGCCCGACGCCTGGCCCCGCGGCCACAGCCCGGCGGCCAGGGCCAGCGCGAGCGCGGCGAGCAGCTCGCGCTGCTTGAGCAGCATGCCCTGGCTGCTCTCGAGCACGAACTTCACCGCGCCGTGGGGGTAGGGCAGCGTGGTGAGCAGCAGCGCCAGCGCCTCGCCGGGGCTGTGGCCGGCGAGGGCGGCGACCAGCAGCAAGACCGGCACAACGGCGATCTGGACGGCGGTCCAGCCGATCAGCAGCAGCGGGCGGGGCCGCGGGGCAGCGGTCGAGGCCATCACAGCCCTCCAGGCGCGCAGCCTACGCCGGGCGCGACCGAAGCGGGTAGGAGCCGCCGGCCCGCCGGACCGGCAGAGCACAGCGCGGCGATCCCGCCGCTTCGGAGCAGAACATGCGCGTGATGGTCATGATCAAGGCGACCCCCCAGTCCGAGGCCGGCGCCATGCCGAGCGAAGACCTGCTCGTCGCGATGGGCAATTACAACGACGCGCTGCTCGCCGCCGGGGTGCTCAAGGGGGGCGAGGGCCTGCACCCGTCCGGCGCGGCGGTGCGCCTGCGGCTCGCCGACGGGGCCGTGACCGAAGAGGCCGGCCCCTTCCCGATCCCCGGCCTGGTGGCCGGCTTCTGGCTGTGGGAGGTCGCCTCGATGGAGGAGGCGGTGGCCTGGGCGCGCCGCTGCCCCCACCCCATGCCGGGTGAGGAAGCGGAGCTCGAGCTGCGCCGGGTCTTTTCGGCCGAAGACTTCGGGGAGGCCATGACCCCAGAGCTTCGCGCACAAGAGGACCACCAGCGCGCTGTTCTCGAAGGGAAAATCTGAGCCCGCTGCGCAGGCGCCCTCCGCCAGAGGTACAGTACGGGGATGCCCGTTCCCCCCCCTTCCGCGCATCGGCCGGATTGGCCGCCGGCCGTCGTCGGCCTCGGCTCGCCCATTTGGGCGGCCCACTCCGCGTGGACCGGCCCGCTCGCCGCCGCGCGGGGCGCGATCCTCGCCGCCGTGGACGCCGCGGGGGCCGCGCTCCTGCCCGCCACCGCCCTGCGCACCCCCGAGGAGCTCGACGCGGCGCTGCGCGCGCTCGGCGTCGCGCCCCAGCCCTACACTGAGGGGCAGTCTCCCCGCACGCGGCTCTTTGGGCAGATCTACACCTCGACCGAGTACCCGCCGGCCGCCGCGATCCCGCTCCACCACGAGCTGAGCTACCGCGCCCACCCGCCCGCGCTGCTGGCCTTCCTCTGCGCGCGGGCCCCCGGCTCCGGCGGCGAGACCCCGCTGCTCGACGGGGCGCGCTTCGTTGAAGATGGCCCGCCTGAGGTCATCGAGGCCTTCCGCGGCCGCGCGTTGACCTACCGCAAGCGCATGCACGGCGGTTTCGGCTTGGGCAAGTCCTGGCAGGACCACTTTGAGACCGCCGACCGCGACGTGGTCGAGGCCGCGCTGCGGGCCGACGGCGCCGACTTCCAGTGGACCGCGCAGGGCGGCTTGCTGGTCGAGCAGCGGCGCCCGGCCCTCCAGCCCCACCCGCGCAGCGGCGCCCTGTGCTGGCGGCACCAGGCGACCCTCTGGCACCCGAGCCACCTCGGCCCGGCCGGGCTGCGGCTGCGGGCGGCGCTGGGGTCCGACGCGCTGCCCACCGACGTGCGCTGGGAGGACGGCGCGCCCATCGACGACGCGCTCATCGAGGCGGCGCGGGCGGCCGAGTGGGCGCAGTCGCGCGCCCGCCCCTGGGCCGCCGGAGACCTGCTGCTGGTGGACAACCTGCGCGTCGCCCACGGCCGGGCGCCCTTCACCGGCCCCCGGTCGGTCCTCGTCGGCATGGGCGGGTGGCCGGCGTGAGCGCGCGCCCGGGCTTTTGGGCCGGCCTCGCCGCGGGCCTGCTGCGCCCTTCGGCGCTGGCGGTGGGCGTCGCGCTGGCCGGGGCGGCGCTGACCCTGGTCCTGGGGCTGCGATCCGCCGATGAGGCCCTGCTGCGCTCGGCCCAGCTCGCCGTCGATCCCACCGACGACTACGCCTTCCTCGCCGCCGCGGCCCACCGGCTGCCCCCGCCGCCCGGCGCGGTGATCGTGCTGGGCAGCTCGGCCCTGCGCGAGGCGATCACCGACCCCGCGGCGCTGGCGACCGCGGCCGGAGTGCCCGTCACCGCGCTGTGGACCGCCGGGGGCCTGAGCCACCTCGAGCTGCTCACCCTCGTCGACCGCTTGCCGCCCGACCCGCGCCGCCTGACCCTGGTCGAGCTGTCCGAGCGCAACCTCAGCCTCCGCGCAGCGGAAGCCCAGGCCCTGCTCGACCGCCCCCGCTTGCCGCTCGACGGCCCGACCCAGGACGCCGCCGCCGCCCGGGCCGGGCTGCGCCCCCCGCGCCGAGAGGCGGCGCTGGCCCTGCGCCACCCGGGCTTCTTTCTGGCCCGGCTGCCCGCGCTGACCCGCCTCGGCCAGCCCGCGCCCGCGCCGATCCAGCACCAGATCGAGGCCCTCGCCCTCGCCCGCCCCGAGGACGAGGCGCGCTGGGCCCGGCGGCTCGCCGCCTGGTGGGCGGATCTGCCGGCCGAAGCTGCTCGAAACACCATGTTATACGCCGATCTCGTCGCAGCGCTCCAAGCGAAGGGCGGGGCGGTGCTGCTCGTGGCCGCGCCGCGCAACCCCTCGATCGTGGCCGCCGCTGCCGCCCTGCCGGGGGCCGCCGGGGGCCCAGCCGCCGCCCAGGCCGCGCGCGCCGCCGCCGCCCAGGCCGCGGGCGCGGCCTTGGTCGACCCGGCCACCGGGCTCGACCTCCGCCCCGAGGACTACGCCGACTACGCGCACCTCGTGCGGCCCACCGCCCGCGCCCGCTTCACCGCCGCGCTGGGCAACGCGGCCCGCGCCGCGGCGCCGCCCGCGCGCCCGCCTGGGAGGCGCCCATGAGCGGGCCGAAGACCGAGCGGGCCGCCCACCGGGCCGGCCAGCTGCTCGGGGCCGTCCTGCAGGGGCTGCTTCTCGGGCTGCTGCTCGCGCTCGGCCTGGCCCAGCTCGTCGCGGTGCAGCAGGGCGCCCGCGTCTTCCAGTACCAGGGCTGGTGAGGCATGGTCCAAGAGCTCAGCTTCTGGGTGGTCCTGCTCACCCTCGCCCCCGCGGTCTGGGCGGCCCCGGCCCGCTGGCGCGCCCCGCTGCTCGCGCTGGCCTCGGCGCTGGTCCTGGCGCCCGCCGCGCCCCTGACCGTGGCCCTGCTCGCCGCCGGGGTCTGGGTCGGGGCGGCGACGATCGACCGCTGGCCGCGGGCCGGGGCGGCGGCGGCGGTGACCCTGCTCGGCGGCGGCCTGCTCGGGGCCAAGGCCGCGCTGGCCGCCGGCGCGCTCGGCCCGGCCCTGCCGCTCGGCCTGAGCTTCTTCACCTTCCGGCTGATCCACTACGTCGTCGAGCGGCGGCGCGGGCAGCTCCCGGCGCACCGGCCGATCGAGGCGGTCGCCTGGATCTTGCTGTTCCCGGTCTTCACCGCCGGGCCGATCCAGCGCTTCGGCCCCGACACGCTCGGCGCGCCCGGCCGCCCGCCGACCGCGGCCCTGGTGGCCGCAGGGTGGCGGCTCGCCTGGGGCATCGCCAAGCGCTTCGCCTTGGCCGAGCTGGTGGTGGCCGGCGGTGAGAAGGACCACAGCCCCGCCGCCCTCATCGAATTGCTCGACGTGCTGGGGCCCCACCAGGCGTGGCTGTGGGTCGGCAGCAGCTTCCTGCGCCTCTACCTCGACTTCTCGGGCTACTCCGACATCGCGATCGGCGCGGCGGGCCTGCTCGGGGTCAAGGTCGACGAGAACTTCCGCTGGCCGATGCTGGCCCGCAGCCCGGCCGACTTCTGGCGCCGCTGGCACATCAGCCTCTCGGCTTGGTGCCAGTCCTACCTCTACCTGCCGTTGCTCGGCCTCAGCCGCAGCCCCACGCTGGCGACCTTCGTGACCTTCGGGCTGATGGGCCTCTGGCACGGCGTCTCGGGGCCCTTCTTGCTCTGGGGGCTCGCCCACGGCGCCGCCGTGTCGGCCACCGCCGCCGCCGCCGTGGCGCTCCGGCGCCGCAAGGTCCAGGTGCCGCCCGCGCTCGGCCTGCTCGGCCCGCCCCTGACCCTGGCCTGGGTCGTCGCGGCCCACGGCCTCTCGCTCGCCCACGGGGTCGGCGACAGCACCCACGCGGTGCGGATCTTCGCGCTGTTGTTCGGCCTGCGGATCGGCGGGTGAGCGCGCCCCCGGCGGCCATCGACGACGCCCGGGATCAGGCCCTCCCCGGCGCCCCGCCGGGCCTGTGGGCCGCCCTCGCCGCGCGCGCAGACGGCCCCGAAGGCGGGGGCCCGCTGCTCGTGGGCCCGCGGGGCGACCGTTGGACCGCGGCGGACCTGCGCGGCGCGGCGACCGCGCGGGCGGCGGCGCTGCGCGGCGGGGGGCTCGGTCCGGGCCAGCGGGTGCTCGTGCGATCCGCCGGGGTGGACCTGCTGATCGATGTCTTCGCGCTGTGGAGGGCCGGAGCGGTGCCGGCCCTGCTCCACCCGGCGGTGCCGCCCGCGGCGGCGGAGGCCTGGGCGGCGCGCGTGGGGGCCGTCGCCCCGCCGACGCCCGGCGCCCCCGCGCGAGACCTCCCGCCCCCGCCGGAGGGGGACGCGCCCGCCCTGCTGCTGCGCACCTCGGGCAGCACGGGGCCGCCCAAAGCCGCCCTGCATGGCCACGCCGCGCTGGCCTGGTGCGCCGCGGGCATGGTCCAGACCCTCGGGCTGCGGCCGGGTGACCGCCTGCTCGCCGCGCTGCCCCTCAGCTTCCACTACGGCTTCAGCCAGGTCAGCGCCGCGCTGCTGTGCGGCGGGGCCGTCGTCTTCGAGGACAGCGGCCTGCCGGCGGCCCGCGCGGCCCTGCTGGCGGGCGGCGGCGTGGACGTGGCCGCCCTGGTGCCCGACCTCTGGGCCCAGCTGCTGCCGCCCCCCGCCGGGCCGGGGCCCCGGGTCCTGATCAGCGCGGGGGGCGCGCTGGCCCCAACGCTGCGCGCCGCCGTGCAGGCAGCCTGGCCCGGCGCCGCGCTGCACGAGCTCTACGGCGCGACCGAGTGCCTGCGCAGCCTGCACCTGCCGCCCGGCGCCGACCCCGGGCGCGGGCGCTTGGGCCGGCCGGTGCCGGGCGTGGCGGTGGCGGTCATCGTCGAGGACGAGGGCGGCGCGCAGCGCCTCGCCCTGCCCGGTGAAGAGGGCGAGCTGGTGCACGCCGGCGCCATGCTCGCGCTGGAGCTGCCCGGGGCCGAGGGCCCGCCGGCGATCCGCCCCTGCCCGCCGCTCGGGGCCGCGCGGGCGCTGTTCACCGGCGACCGGGCCGCGCGCGACGCCGAAGGCCGGCTCTGGCACCGCGGCCGCCGCGACCTGCAGTGGAAGGTCGGCGGCCTGCGCGTGGGCCCCGAAGAGGTCGAGGCGGCGCTGCGCGCCCTGCCCGGGGTGGAGGACGCGGTCGCCTTCGCCGTCGAGGACGCCGATCTGGGGCTCAGGGTCGAGGCAGCCCTCCGCCTCGCCCCCGGCGCGCCGCCCCTCGACGGCCTGCTGCGCGCGGCCCGCGGCCAGCTCCCGCCCTGGGCCGCCCCGCGCCGCCTGCACCCCTGGGCGGGCGCCTGGCCGGCCACCGACCACGGCAAGCTGGACCGCCGGGCGGTGTCCGCGGCCTGCAGGCCGACCGCCGGATAGCCCGCCCCGACGGAGGACCCGTGCCGCTCGCCCAAAACACCGCCCCATCGTCCGATCCGACCGTGCTGCGCCCGCGCCTGCGGGCCTTCCTCACCGAGACCTTCGGGCTCGCGCCGGCGGCGGTCGCCGACGGGGCGCCGCTCTTCTCCTCCGGCGCGCTGGACTCCCACTGCATGATCGAGCTGCTGGTCTTCCTCGAAGAGGCGACCGGCCACCGCCCCGGCTGGGCCGAGGTCAGCCTCGAGAACCTCGACAGCGTCGCCAAGATCTTGGCCTGGGCCGCCCGCCGCGCCGCGCGCTGAGCCCGCCCAGCGCGACCCCTCCCCTCAGTAGAGAAGTCGGTCGTCGGTGTTCTCGAGCACCTCTTGGGTGGTGGTCAGGCCGGCGGCGATCTTCTTGATGCCGTACTCGCGCAGGGTCAGCATCCCGTCGTTGAGCGCCTCGCGCTTGATGTCTTGGCTCGGCGCGCGCTGGTTGATCAGGCGCTGCAGCCGCGGGGTGATCGGCATGACCTCAAAAAGCCCGGTCCTTCCTTTGTGACCCGTGTAGCGGCACTTGGGGCAGCCGACCGGGGCCTTGACCTTGAGGCGCCGGCCGCGGGCCCGCGGGATGCCCAGCGCCAGGGCCACGTCCTCGCTCAGCACCTCGTCTTGGGCACAGAAGGGGCAGACCTTCCGCACGAGCCGCTGGGCCACCACCCCGACCAGGGTGCCCGACAGCAAGAAGGGGGGCACGTCGAGGTCGAGCAGGCGCCCGATCGCCCCGGCCGCCTCGTCGGTGTGCAGGGTGCTGAGCACCTGGTGGCCGGTCAGCGCGGCCTGCACGGCGTTCTCGGCGGTCTCAGGGTCGCGGATCTCGCCGACCATCACCACGTCGGGGTCCTGCCGCAGCACGTTCTTGAGCGCGCTGCCGAAGGTCAGGCCGATCTTGGGCTGCATGGCGATCTGGTTGAAGTCGGGGTGCACGTTCTCGATGGGGTCCTCGAGCGTGACGATGTTGACCTCGGGCGTGCTCAGGTGGTGCAGGGCCGCGTACAGCGTGGTGGTCTTGCCGCTGCCGGTCGGCCCCACCACCAGCACCATCCCCGTGTGCACGGCGAGCATCTGGCGCACCATCTGCAGCTCGCGCTGAAAAAGGCCCAGCTGCTCAATGTCCTCGGTGAGCACGCCAGGGTCAAAGACCCGGATGACCACCTTCTCGCCGAAGGCGACGGGCACCGTGCTGACCCGCAGCTCGACCTCGTTGTCCCGGTGGGTCAGCTTGAAGCGCCCGTCTTGGGGGCGGCGCCGCTCGGCGATGTCCATGCGCGACAGGGTCTTGATCCGGCTGACCAGGGCCGGAAAGACCACCCGCGGCAGCCGGTGCACGGTGTGGAGGATGCCGTCGATGCGCATGCGCACGAGGCCCTCGTCGCGCTTGGGCTCGAGGTGGATGTCCGAGCAGCCCTGGTCGAGCGCGTAGTTGAGCAGGTACCAGGCGGCCCGCACGATCGGCTGGTCGGCCCCGTCGATGACCACGCCCTCGCCCATGGCGTAGAGCTGCTCGAGGTTGCCGAGGTCGGGCAGATCGGTCTGCATCTCGAGCTCGGCGGTCCGCATGCTGCGGCGGAAGCCGTGAAACTCGACGATGACGCTGAGCAGCTGGCTCTTTTGCACCAGAACCGGCTCGACGGCCTTGTTCTTGAGCCGGGCGATCGACTCGAGCACCTCGCGGTCCCAGGGGTCGGCGACGGCGAGCACCAGGGCGTCTTTGCGGTCCTCGAGCGGGATCACGAGGTGGCGCTCGGCGAAGGGCCCGCCGAAGGTCTCGGTGACCAGCTTAAAATCGAGCCGCAGCGGGTCGAGGTGGCGGTAGGGCAAGTTCAAGGCCTTGGCGATGAGCTTGGTGATCAGCTCTTCGTCGACCGGCTCGGCGGGATCATCGAGGCGCCGGAAGCGGAAGCTCGCGATGAGCTCGGCCTCGTTGACGGTGTAGTTGACACGATCCCGACCGAGCAGGCGACGCAGCTCGGCCCGCTTGTCGAGCAGCAGGTGGCGGGACTGCTCTTTGCCGCGGTTGACGACGTCTTGCTTCTGCCCCGCGTGCAGCACGCCCCCGCGCACGAGCAGGTCAAGGATGTCGCTGAGCCGCTGGTCGTTGGTCACTGGGGCGCTCCGGTTTTGGGGAGTCTACCTCTGGGCGACGCGCCAGGGCTGGGCGCCACGTCACGGCTGGGCGCCTCGCCGGGCGGGGCCCGGCGACCGGGTGCCGCCGGGGTGCGCTGCGCTTCGTCGCGGGCAGGCCCGCGACCCGCTGCGCGGCCCTTTGGCCCCCTGGCGCTTCGCGCTTTTCGGCCGCTGGCGCGGGTCTGGCCGCCGGGGTGGTTGTTCTTTTTGACGTTGGGTACGTTGTTCTTGGTGGGCGGCGCCTTGTCGGGTGGCTTGGTTGTGCGGCTGCACGTCAGTCCTTATGTTTGTGATTGATAAACTTGTGTTATACGTCATCCTCTCTTGGCTGGATGATGCTGGGGGCGGCCCGCCCCCAGACCCCGGGGCCAGGGGCCTGCGCGGCCCCTGGCGACCCCCGCCAAGGGGGCCCGCGGGCGGGCTTGGCGCGGCGCATGGCAGCGCCGCGCGCCCGCGCGCGATGG
>JBJONS010000051.1:0-4853 GCA_046051725.1 Pseudomonadota bacterium
GGGACCGTCACGGCGCCGTTGGCGTCGGTCCGCAGGGCGTCCCCGGCGCGCGGATCCACCGGAGGGGCGCCAGGGGCCGCGCCCGGGGGAGACACGGCGAGGGCGACCTTGGCCCCAGCGACCGGCGCGCCCCCCTCGTCGAGGACCAGCACGTCCACGGGACAGTCGAGCGCGGGCGAAGCGGCCGGCTCGTCGCCGAGGGAAGCGGTCTGGACCACCCGCGCCGACCGGCGCCGCGCCTCGGGCAGGGCGGGCCCCGGCTCGGGGCGCAGCAGGTCGAGGAGCACCCCGAGCAGGGCCAACCCGATGAGGAGACCGACCAGCAGCAGACCGCCGAGGAGGAGCCAGGTCTTGCGGGGGTCGACGGCCATGCCGCGGACTAACGCGCCCGGCCCGCCGCACGCGCGAGAGCCGGCAGGGCACCGCCGTCGCCGCGGCGCACGCCCCTCAAGCCACCCGGGGCCCACCCGATGGGGCGGCAGCGCAGGGACCACAGGCCCACGGGGCACTGGAGCAGAGATGAACGAGGAAGCTGGCACAGCCCCCGAGATGACGCCCCTGCACGCCTACGCCGACGCGCAGCTCAAGGTCACGGTCGACGTGGTGATCCAGGTCAACGAGATCAGCGCCAGCAACGCGCAGATGCTGCACGCCTTGGGGGGCACCAGCGGCAGCGCCGGCAACATCGCCGCGGCGACCGCGCAGCTCTCGGCGAGCGTGAACAGCCTCGCCCGTGGGCTCGCCGACGCCGAGCACGGCGCGCGTGGCGCCCAGGCCAGCAGCCACCTCGCCGGCGAGGCCACCACCACGGCGATGGCCAAGATCGACCAGCTCGGTCAGGCGGTCGAGGACGCGGCCTTGCAGGTGCAAGACCTCGACCAAGCCAGCGAAGAGATCGGCGACATCGTCCAGTCCATCAACGAGATCGCCCGGCAGACCCGCCTGCTCGCCCTCAACGCGAGCATCGAGGCGGCCCGCGCCGGAGAGGCCGGCAAGGGCTTCGCGGTGGTCGCGGCCGAGGTCAAGGACCTCTCGCAGCAGACGGCGGGCGCCATCGTCGACATCCGTCAGCGCATCAGCGGCCTGCAAGGTGAGATCGCGCGGATCCGCGGCGTGATGACCGAGACCACCGCAGCGGCCCGGGCGGGCCGCGAGGCGATGGAGGTCGTGCACCAGCGCCGGCAGGAGGCCGATGAGCTCATCCACCAGACCGCCCAGCGCCTCATCGAGGCCAGCCGGACGGTGCGCGAGCAGAGCCTCGCCACCAGCGAGGTGGCCGAGAACGTCACCCAGGTGCGGCGCAAGACCGAGGCGAACATCGAGCAGCTCCGCAGCGGGATCCACGCGATGCGGCGACTGGAGGGCCTGGTGGGCCAGCAGCTCAGCAGCTTTTCGCCCCTGGACCTGCCCGGCAAGGTCGTGCGCCTGGCCCGGGCCGACCACGTCCTGTGGAAGAAGCGCCTGGTCGACCTGCTCGCCGGCCTCGGCAAGCTGCACCCCGAAGAGCTGACCGAGCACACCGCCTGCCGCCTGGGCCAGTGGTGCAGCGCCGAGGCGTCGCCGGCGATGCGGTCCCACCCTGCCTTCGTGGCCCTCGACCGCCCGCACCAAGAGGTCCACCGCCACGGCATCGCCGCCGCGCGGGCCTTCCACGCCGGGCGCACCGAGGAGGCCTTCGCCTTGGTCGGCAAGGTCGAGGTCGCCTCGGCCGAGCTGCTGCACCTGCTCGACGCGCTCGAGCCGGCGGCCCGGGAAGAGGACCTGCGGCGGATGGGCGACTAAGCCCCCGCAGGGGGGGCCAGCGCCTTGCGCCAGCGCAGGATCACCGCCTTCTCGCCGCGCACGCGCAGGCGGGTGCCCTTGGCCTCGTGCCGCTCCTCGAGCAGCTCGAGCTCGGTCCGCAGGCGGGCCAGCGCGGCGCCCGCCGCCCAGGGCACCAAAATGGTGGCCTCGACGGCGTCCTTGCGGAAGTGGGCGGCGATGCGCCCGTGCAGGCTTGCGACCTCGTCGGGCAGGTGCGCGGCGGTGAACCAGGCGGCCGGGCGCTCGAGCCGCAGGGCCTCGAGGGCCTCGGGCTGCAGCTTGTCGATTTTGTTGAACACCAGCACGCGGGTCAGGCCGTCGGCGCCGATGTCAGCGAGCACCTCGGCGGTCACCTGCTCTTGCAGGCGCCAGCTCGGATCGTTGGCGTCGACGACGTGCAGCACGAGGCTGGCGTCCAGCGCCGCGTCGAGGGTGCTGCGGAAGCTCGCCACGAGGCTGTGGGGCAGGTCGCGGATGAAGCCGACGGTGTCGGTGACCAGCACCGGGGGCACGACCTCGGGGTTGAGCTTGCGCACCGTGGTGTCGAGCGTGGCGAAGAGCTGGTCGGCCACGTAGATCTCGGCGCCGGTGAGCGCGCGCATCAGGCTGGACTTGCCGGCGTTGGTGTAGCCGACCAGGGCGACCTGCCGGAGCTCTTGGCGGCGGCCGCGGCGGCTCGCCCGCTCTTCGTCGAGCTCGATCAGCTCGCGGCGGATGGCGGCCATCCGGTCGCGGATGCGGCGCCGATCCAGCTCGATGCTGCTCTCGCCCGCGCCCTTGCCGCCGACGCCGCCCTGCTGCCGCTCGGACGGGCCGCCGAGCTCGCGCAGCCGCGGCGCCTCGTAGGACAAGCGGGCCAGCTCGACCTGAAGGCGCGCCTCGCGGCTGCGGGCCCGCGTGTGGAAGATCTCGATGATGACGCCGGTGCGGTCGAGGACCTCGACCCCGCACGCGCTGCGCAGGTTCTTGAGCTGGCTCGGGCTCAGCTCGTGGTCGACCACGACCACGTCGGCCTTGTGGGCGCGGGGGGCGAGGCCCCGGGCCTTGCGGTCCTCGACGAGCTCGGCGCCGTCCTCGGGCGCGCCGGCCCCGGCGGCGTCCTCGTCGCCCTCATCGTCCAGCACGTCGTCTTCATCATCCTCGTCGCCGTCAGCGGGGCGCTTCTTGGACGGGCGCACCGGGCCCCGCTCGACCGCGCCGCTGCCGCCGGTCCAGCCGGCCAGGGCCACCAGCGCGCCCTCGCCGAGCAGGACGACGTTGCGGGTGCTCGGCCGCCGCTGGGTCATGCGCCCGGCCACGTCCATGCCGAGGGTGTCGCAGAGCCGGCCGAGCTCGTCGAGGCTGGCCTGCAGGTCGGCGGGGTCACGACCCGGCGTGAGCACGCCGACGAGGACGGCGCGGGGGCGGGTGGCGGACATGCGGGCTCCAGTCAGGGGACGGGGGAGGGGCGCCGGCCGGGCGCCGGCGCGGCAGGAGGAGCGGGTGCCCCGGAGCAGGGGCCCCGACCGGGACCGCCCCGCCGCGGCCCGCGGCTCAGGCCAGCAGGGCGTCGAGCCAGGCGGTGAAGGCCGGACCGCGGATGAAGACCCGGGCCTCGGCGGCCAGCGGCGCGCGCAGGCGCCGGCGCCACTCGCCGTCATCTTCGCCGCGCTCGAGGCCCGCGTCGCGGAGCAGGTCGCCGAGGCTGCGCGGCCCGGCCTCGGCCAGCGCGGCCTCGATCGCCCGCCGGAGCTCGTCCTCGACGCCCGGGCGGCGGGCGAGGCTGCGCAGCACGCCCGCGGCGGTGCGCACGAGGTGGTCGGGGTCGAGCTTGTCGATCTCACCCACCAGCACGCGGTTGTCGGTGTCGAGCACCGTGTCGAGCACATGCAGGCGGTAAGCGGCGTAGCGGGCGGCGTTCTCGGGCGCGCAGAGGTGGTCGGCCACCTGCTCCATCGCCGCCTGCAGGGCGCCGTCGACGAAGTCTTTGACCTTGCCCTCGGCCCGCTGCTCGATCTCGTGCGAGATGCCGCCGATCACGCCCTCGCTGAGGCCCTTGACGCCTTGCCCCAGCAGCTTGAGGCGGTCGAGGCCCTTGCCCGCGCGCCCCGCGCCCATCGCGCCGCCGAGCGCGCCCCCGAGCGCGCCGCCGACCCCGCTGGCGACGCCGGCGACCGGGCGCAGCTTGTCGACGAAACCGTGCAGCGCGCCCGACAGCAGGTCGGTCACGAGGTGACGGGTCGCCTCGTGGTCGAGCAGGCGCCCGACCAGCGCGCGGTTGAACAGGACCTTGCGCCCGAGCACCGCGCGCAGCGGCTGGGCGACCTCGGCGGGCAGGTGCTGGCCGAGCCGCCCCGGCGGCACCCGCTGCTGCACGGCCCGGAGCTGCCCGCGCACCCAGACCTCGGTGCGGTCGTCGCGGGTGCCCGCCCGCAGCGCCGCCACGATCTGGGCGGCCAGCCAGGCGGGGTCGACCAGCGCCGACACCGGCCGCTCGAGCACGTGATCGATGACCAGATCGACGAGCGCATCGAGGGCGGGGCCGTCGAGGCGCGCAAGCAGCTGCGCGGTGGGGGCCAGCGGCGCGGACATGGGGGCTCCGGAGCCGGCGGCGCTCAGCGCACCGCCTCAGGCAGGATGGGCGAGGGCGTGGCGACGCAGGTCAGCCAGAGCTGGTGGACCGCGCGGGTGGCGGCCACGTGCAGCAGCCGGCGGTGGTGGCCGGAGTCCGGGTAGTGCCGCGCGCTCACCTCGACGATGATGACATAGTCGAACTCGAGGCCCTTGACTTGGTTGGCCTCGACGATGTCGATGCCCGGCGCGAAGGCGAAGCGCTGGTCGACCACGAGCCGCAGGTCGGGCAGATCGGCCCGAAGCAGGCCGTTGTAGTAGACCTCGGACGTGTGCTCGTCTGGCGTGAGCAGGGCGACGTTGGCGTTGGGCTCGATCGCCAGCAGGCGCCGCAGCTCTTCGCTGAGGAAGGCGACGCAGGCGCCGTGGTCGCCAAAGCGGAACAGCTCGACCGCCGGGCCGTCTTTGGTGGTGCGCGGCGGTGGCTCGTTGTTGTCGTC
>JBJONS010000052.1:0-10584 GCA_046051725.1 Pseudomonadota bacterium
GACGGCGGCCAAGACTACCGGGTCGCGCTCTACGGCCACGGCACCGGCGGCGACTACAGCGACGACTCCTTCGACGCCGACATCGCCAGCCTCGGCGTCGCCAAGGTCAACCTGCAGTTCATCGGCTGGACCGGCGACGACCTGCTGTTCACGCTGCGCGACCTGCTCGCCCTGATGCGCGGCAGCGAGCAGAGCACCAGCCAGCTGCTGCAAGCGGTGGTCGACGGGCGGGCCATCCTCGGGGCGCTGCGCGGGCCGCTGGGCGAGGCCCTGCGCGCCGAGCAGATCGCCGGCGAGCGCAACCCGATGGCCGGCCGCGGCCCCGACATGACCGACCCGGCCTGGGTCGGCGGCTCTCTGGGCGGAACCATGGGGGCGATCGTCGCGACCGCCTACCCCGAGATCAAGTACGGGGTGCTCAACGTGCCCGCCGGCGGCTGGATGCACCTCGTCGCCGACTCGCTCATGTACGACACCGCGCTGCGCGGCTTTTTGGTCGAGGCCTATGGGTCCGAGATCGAGACCCGCTACGCCATGGCCCTCGTGCAAGGCGCCTGGGACGACGTCGACGGCGCGGCCTGGGCCGACCGGGCGGCGGCCGACGGCGACGCCTTCTTGCTGCAGCAGAGCATCGGCGACCCGGTGGTGCCCAACCAGGGCACGAACATCCTCGCCTCGGCGATGGGCGCGTCGACGGTCGGCCCGCTGATCTCGCCCATCTATGGCCTGCCCGCCGCCGATCAGGTCGAGGGCGGGGTGGGCATCACCCAGTACCGGGTGCCCGAGAGCGGCCCCTTCGACGTGCACGGTTTTGCGGCCCGCGACACCCCGGCCGGCGATGCGGCCATGGAGCAGATCTTCTCGTTCATGCTCTCGGCCTGGGCCGGCAACCCCACCGTGACCTTCCCGACCGCCTGCGCAGGCGTCGCCGAGAGCGGGGCCTGCGACTGGTCGGGCGGCTGGTAGCGGCACCTCTGGCGGCGCTGGGCGCCCCGCGGGCGCAGGCGCCCGCGGCCGGGTGCTCCGGGGCTGCGCTGCGCGCCCCCCTGCGCCCCCTGGCGCGTCGCGATGATGGCGTGCAGCGCGCCATCCCCAGCAGAGGCCGCGCCTAAGGCCGGTGGGCGAGGTCGCCCGGCGCGACCTGGGCGGCGGCGTGCTCGATGACCGGCAGGGCGTTCGGCGCGAGGCCGCCGATGAGCAGCACCGCCAGCACGACCATCAGGCCGACCCGCTCGCGCAGGCGCAGGGGCATCTCGGCCCTGGGGTCGGCGAAGGTCGGCGCCGGGCCGGTGAAGATCTGAAAGTACCAGCGCAGCACGTTCATGCCCTGCACGCCCATCACGGCGATGAGCAGCAGCAGCTGGGGCCAGTGGTGGCCGACGGTGCCGTGCAGCATCAGGTCGGCGCTCACGAAGTCGACGGTGCCGGGGCCGGCGGCGGTGGCGAAGCCGAGCATGACGAAGAGGCCGCCGAGGCGCGGCGCCCGCTCGTTCAGCGCGTGGCTGCGGCGCAGGTCGACCCGGCCGAGGCGGGCCATCGCGGCGCCCGCGGCGAGCACGAAGCCGCCGATGGCCAGCACCCAGGCGGCCCAGTGGGCCACGCCGCCGGCCCGGCCGATCGGATCGACGTCGATGGCGCCGACGAGCAGCGCGGCGAGGCCGGCGGTGACCGAGAAGCCGAGCGCGCGGCCCAGATCGACCTGGACCAGCGCGAGGCCCTGGCTCAGCAGGGCGGCGAGCAAAGCCACGACGACAATGACGCCGTGCGCGCCAGGGAGCGCGATCTCGAGCGCGGGGCTCACCAGGCGCACGATGATGACCAGGGCCGAGGCGGGGATGGCCAAGGGCAAGATCTGCGCGGGGTGCCCCTCTTCGAAAGCGGCCACCAGCCAGCCGTGGAAGGGGAAGACCCCGAGGCGCAGCAGTCCGGCGAGGCCGAGCGCGAGCAGCCAGGTGGGGTGCTCGGCCAGCGCCGCGACGTGCGCGGTCATCGGCGCCGACCACCCCGCCCGGCCGAGCAGCAGGGCGCTCAGCGCCACCAGCAGCAGGCCCGAGAGGCCGAGGGTGACCGCCGCGAGGCGGCCCGCCCGCCCGCCGCGCAGGGCCCAGACGACGGCGACCAGCTTGAGCAGCTCAAAGAGCAGCAGCAGCCGCAGATCGGCCACCGCGAGCAGGGCCGTCGACAGCCCTTGCATCAGCAGGGCCGCGCCGGCGCCCCGCATGGTGAGCGCGCGCTCGGGCAGGGCCAGCGCCGCCGCCACCGCCACCAAGCCCAGCGCCGGCGCGAGGGTCGCGGCGATCGGGTCGAGCGCGAACAGCAGCGCGCCGTCGACCACCGCGTGGGCGACCGTGCCGCGCTCGCTGAGCACCGCGCCCAGCGTCGTGCTCAGCGCGCCGAGGCCCGCCGCCCCGACCACCAGCGCCCGGTCGGCCCGCCGCCGCAGCGCCACGCCGACCGCGCCGAGCACGGGCAGGGCCGCGCCCGCCACCACCATCCACAAGGCCGCGCTCACGCCACACCTCCGCTCGTGTTGCGGGCGGGCGCCCCGGCGACCGGGCTGCGCTCCCCCTCCAGCTCGACCAGCTCACCCATCGCGACCACCTGGGCCTCTCCGACGCCGAGCGGCACCAGCGGCCCGCCGGTGGCCGCCGCGGCCCGCCGATCCAGGCCGTCGATGTGGCGCAGCGCCCGCAGCAGCGGCTGCACCACAACGCGGTCCAGCACGTCATCAAGGTACCAGCGCTGCAGCGCGAAGCTGTAGAGCGCCCGCCGCAGCTTGGCCGGCACCAGCCGCTCGATGTGCAGGCCCCGCGCCGCGCGGCTCGCCCCGAGCGCGGCCATCAGCTCGTCGCGCTCGGACAGCACCGAGGGGGCCCGCAGCAGCTGGTTGGCCCGCCAGACCGCGTGGCCAAAGAGGTGCAGGGTCGCCAGCGTGGTCCAGCCGAGGCCGATCTCGGCGAACATCAAGCCCACCTGGGCGACGCTGGCGTAGGCCAGGGTGCCCTTGATGTCGTGCTGCACCCGGCCGACCATGCTGCCGTGGGCCGCGGTCAGCAGGCCGATGAGCACCAGCGCGACCCGGGCCGCCGGGGCGTGCTCGAGCACCGGCCACATGCGCAGCAGCAAGAAGGGGCCGAGGTGGATCGACAGCGCGCCGTAGAAGATGGCGCTCGACGGCGTCGGGCCCTCCATCGCGCGGGGCACCCAGCCCGAGAAGGGCACGCTGCCCGACTTCCCCATCGCGCCGATGACCAGCAGGGCGCCGACCAGGGTGGTCAGGCCGCCGGCCGCCGGGGCCGCGACCGCGATGTCCTCGAAGCGCACCGAGCCGACGAGGTGGTGGGCGAGCACGACGGCCATCAGCAGGGCGATGTCGACCGTGCGGTAGATGATGTAGGCCCGCAGCCCGTGCTCGACCGGGCCGCGCCGGCGCGAGAAGAAGGCGATGAGCAGCGCAGAGCTGAGGCCGACCAGCTCCCAGCCGGCGAAGAGCATGTCGAGGCCGTCGCCGGCGGCGATCAGCTCCAGGCCCACCGTCAGCATGAACAGCAAGAAGAAGAAGCGGGCGAAGCCAGGCTCGCGGTGCAGGTAGCGCACCGAAAATGCGCCCACGAGGCCGCTGAGGCTGAGCGTCAGGCCGAGCAGGCCGAGGCTGAGCCCGTCGAGGTGCAAGCCGAGGCTCATGTGGTAGCGCGGCAGCGACACCAGCGCGCCGAAGGGCAGCTCGGGCAGCGGGCCGCCGGTCAGGCCGAGCCAGCCGATGCCGACCACATAGGCGCCAAAAGCCAGCGAGAAGACGGTCGAGACCAGCCGCCGCACGCTGTCTTCGCTGAGCGGCTGAAACGAGAACAGCGCGTGCAGGCCGAGCGCCAGCCAGCCGAGCACGGGCAGCGCGAGGGCCGCGAGGAAGGGGAGCCAGATCGGGGGCATCAGACCGCTCCCGGCCGCGGCAGGCCGTCGATGATGGTGGCCGGGAGCAGGTGGTCGCGCTGGCCCCGGAACCACTCCACCGAGGTCCGCACGTGGGGCAGCGGCGCGGCCGGCGGCGCCCAGGGCTGCCAGCCCTCACCGGGGCCCGCGCCGACAAAGTGCTGCAGCGCGCCGGTCTCGGGGTCGAGGCTCACGATCTGCACCCACTGGTTCACGACGAGCTGGGCCACCGGGGGGTGGCGCTCGAGCACCTTGGCCAGCATCGCGGGGGTGGCCTCGATGATGAGCAGCAGGCGCATCGGCTCGTGGATCTCGACCATCTGCCAGGGCAGGCCGGTGCGCAGGTCGCTGGAGTAGCCGTCCATCACGCCGAGGAAGCCGGTCACGTTGTGGGGCAGCTTGGTGCCGCAGCCGTAGAGCGCGGGGTCCATGAACGAGAAGAAGTACTCGAGGCTGATGCCGGCGCCGACCGGCCCGGCCGCGGCCAAGATCCGGCTGATGATCTGGGCGTCGGGGTCGATGCTCGGGTCGTACGAGATGAGGAAGGCGCGCCGGTCGAGGAAGAGGCCGCGGCTCCACTGCCGGCGGCCGATCAGGGCGACGGCGTTGGTCGCGTGCCCGAGCTCGGGCCGCGGCTGGGCGAGGTCCTCGGCGCGGGCCTCGACGTGGGCGAGGGCCTGGGCCGGGCTGAGGTCGAGCGGCGCCGACATGAAGCGCCGGGCACGCTCCAGCGCGTTGTTCTCGCGGGCCACGGCCAGCTTCTGGTCGAGCGCGGCGAGGTCTGCGGCGTGGCTGGCCGGCACCAGATCGACGTCGAGCCAGTCGACCGCGTCGTTGGCGGTGTCGTGAAAGCCGCCGAGGAAGAAGGTGTCGTCGGGCACGTCAATCCCGCGGCCGCGCAAGATCTGGCGCACCTCGACGCTGTTGGCCATCACCGCGAAGGCCCGGGCGTTGGGCCCGCCCTGGCCGCCGCCGCAGGCGCCGCAGTCATAGGCGCCGCGGTGCGGGTTGTTCGCCGAGTGCGAGCCGTGGCCGAGGATGGCGATGAGGCGGGCGAAGCGCTTGACCAGGCCGATGTCTTGCAGCACGCGGGTGACGATGTCGGCCATCTCGTCGAAGGAGTAGCCGAGCAGCAGGCCGCGGCCGTCGCGGGCGTCCGGGCTCGGCCGCAGCAGCCGCAGCCGGGTCTTCTGCCGCGCCGGGCGCTGGGTCAGGCGGGCGTGCAGGCGAGGGCTCAGGAGCTGGCTGGCCAACGGGACCAGGGCCAGCCAGCCCCCAAGCGAGAGCAGAGAGCCGCGGAGCAGCGTGTCGCGGGCGGTGTAGGCGCCCTCTTTGAGCTTGGCCTTGCGGGCCCGGACCGCGGCGCCGGCGGCGTGGGCGCCGGCGCGCTCGTCGACGACGACCTCTTCGACGAGGTGACGGGGCGTGACCGGCGCGGGGCAGAGCGGGCGCGCCTTGGCGCCATCCAGCCCCCGGTACATCATCGCCACGCCGAAGAAGCCCGCCAGGCCGTAGGTGTCGATGAGCGGGTCTTGCTCTTCGAGGTACCGGCGGAAGCTCTCTTCGCGGTCGTCCATGCACAGCACCACCTGGGCCGAGGGCCGGGCGGGCGGCGGCACGTGGGCGGCCAGGGGCCAGTGGCAGGCCACCGCGTCGACCATGCGCCGCCGGTAGGTGCGCTCATAGGCGGTCTGCAGGATGAGCTGGCGCGAGAACGGCGTGGTGCGGGCGATCACATCCTCGAGCGCGGCAAGGCCCGTCGGCCCGAGGCGACGCAGGCCGTCGGCGCCGAGGCCGAGCAGCAGCGCGACCTGCAGCAGCGTCCAGGCGGGGTCAGCGCGCTCGACCGGCGGCGGGGCGGGCAGGCGCGCGAGGCGCTGCACCAGCGGGCCCGCCGGCACGCCGCCCCGGTTGAGGAAGTGCTCGGCGCCGAGCCGGTCGAGCACCAAGCGCACGGCCAGCAGCTCGACGAGGCGGGGGCGGGCCACCGGCTCGGGCCAGAGGTCGGGGCGGGCCTCGAGGCGGTGGACCATGCCGGCCCAGCCGCGCAGGGCGAGCAGCGTGTCGACGATGAAGCGCTCGGCGTCCGGCCGGGCGATCTGCAGCCGCTGCAGCTCTTCTTCGACGATCTGGTCGGCGGTCGGGGCCCCACCCGGCCGCCGCAGCAGCCCGGCCGCCACCGCCGGCAGCCCAGCCAGCCAGTCGCGCAGGTCGGGGCCGCCCGAAGCAGCGTGCAGCAGCACCGATTGGAGGAAGCCGCGGTCGCGCTCCATCATCGGCCAGTAGGCGTGGCCGGTGTCGAGGTAGGCGCCACACCAGCGGACCAGCGCCTGGTGCACCATCGGGTCGGGGTCGCCCAGGCCCGCGGCGAGGATGCGGTCGCGGGGGCGCAGGCCCGGCGCGGGCGGGGCCAGGGCCACCCGGGGGCGCAGCGCGCGGGCGGCCGACCACAGCGCGGGCAGGAGGACCTCGGCCGGGCCCTGGGCCTCGAGCGCGGCGCGGGCGGCGGCGGGCAGGTCATCGGGCAGCGCCCGCAGCGCGCCGCCGTCAGAGAGGCGCCAGGCCAGGGCCGGCCCGGCCTCGTCGGACAGGCCGTGGCGGCAGAGCAGGGCGACCAGGCCGCGCTCGGTCACCGGCAGGCCGGGCAGCTCCCGGTCCGGCACCCGCAGCGCGATCTCGGCCTCGAGGTCGACCGCAGCGATGCGGCCGGCGGCGAGCTGCCCGCGCAGCCAGACCTCGGGCAGGGCGGCGGCGGTGCCGAGCTCGGCGCTCGCGGCGCACAGCGCCTCTTCAAAGGGCAGGTGCTCGTAGGCGTGCAGGGTGTTGTGGTGGACGAACTGCTCGAGCGGGTTCTGCTCGGGGACGAGGTGGCCGGCGTGGTGGAGGATGACCTCGAGCCAGTCATCGTGGTGCGGGCTGCCCGCCCCCGGCCCGACCTGCGGTCCGCCGGCGTCCTCTGGGCTGTGGGGGGCTTCGCTCTCGATGGACATGACCGACCTCGATGGGGGGAGCTGGCGTCGGGGCCCGCGCCCCGGCGCCGCGGCGGGCCGCTCAGGCGGCGGCGCGGGTCCGGGCGGCGAAGGGGTGGTCCGAGGCCGCCTTCATCTGGTCGAGGCCGAGGACCTTGAGCCGGGCGTTGGTCCACTCATCGGCGATGCCGGCCAGCTTCTCTTGGAAGGTGAAGTCGACCAAGGTGGCGCCGCGCAGGTCCAGCTCGACCGTGCTCACGCCCTCGGGCAGGGCCGAGAGCGCCTTGCGCAGCGGGATCAGCGTCGAGAACACCGCCGGGCCGGTGATCGTGACGCGGAGGACCTCTCCGTCGCGGACCACGGCGGGGCGGTTGGCCAACAAGCCGCGCGCGCCGCCGGCCCGGAAGGCGTGCAGGGCCAGCTTGAGCAGGATGCCGACGCCGACGCCGACGAGCAGGTCGGTGGCCAGGGTCACCGCGAAGGTGGTGAAGAAGACCACGAACTGGTCCTTGCCCACGTGCCACATGTGCAGGAACTCTTTGGGCGAGGCGAGGCGGTAGCCGGTGAAGAGCAGCATCGCGGCGAGCGCGGCCAGCGGGATCATCTGCAGCAGGCCGGGGAGCAGGGCCACGAACAGCAGCAAGAAGACGCCGTGGAAGAAGTTGGAGAAGCGGTTGGTGGCGCCCGCGTCCATGTTGGCCTTGCTGCGCACGATCTCGGAGATCATCGGCAGGCCGCCGATGCAGCTCGCGATGAGGTTGCCCACGCCGACCGCGAGCAGGTCCTTGTCGAGGTTGCTGGCGCGCTTCTGCGGGTCCATCGCGTCGACCGCGAGCACGCTGAGCAGCGACTCGACCGAGCCGACCAGCGCGAACATGATGATGTACTTGATCGACACCGCAGAGGTGATCGACGAGAAGTCGGGCAGGGTCACCGCCGACAGCAGGCTGCCCGGCAGCTGCACGAGGTTCTTCGGGCCGATCGAGAAGGTCTGGCCGAGCATCGAGTAGTCGTGCGGCTGGCTGAAGTGGAAGACAGCGCCCAGCGGCACGGTCAGCAGCAGCACCACCAGGGGCGCCGGCACCCGCTTGACGATGGCGAAGCGGCTCGCGAGGTTCATCGTGATGAGCGTGAACAGCGCGAGCAGGCCCACCGCGGCCACGATGGGGTTGGCACCCATGATGTAGTGCGGGATGTCGGCGAGCATCTCGAGGGGCTCACCGCCCTTGCTCGCCGCGCCGAGCGCGACCGGGGTCTGCTTGGCGATGATGATGACGCCGATCGCGGCGAGCATGCCGTGCACGACCGCCGGCGGCATGATGGTGGCGACCACGCCGGCCCGGGTCAGCGCGAGCACGATCTGGATGGCGCCGGCGACCACGCCGACCGCGAGCGCCTTTTGGTAGCCGAGCGCCGGGTTGCCGCCGCCGAGCTCGGTCACCGCGCCCAGCGCGATGACGATGAGGCCGGCCGCCGGGCCCTTGATGGTGAGCGGCGCGCTGCCGACGAAGCTGGCGATCACCCCGCCGACGATCGCGGTGAGCACGCCCGCCACCGCCGGAAAGCCGCTCGCGCTGGCGATGCCGAGGCACAGCGGAAGGGCGATGAGGAAGACCAGGAAGCCCGAGGTGGCGTTCTGGACGAGCTGCAGGCCGCTGCGCAGCCCTGCGGTGGCTTGCCGGGTGGTCGTATCGGGCATGGGTGACGCTCCTTGCGCACCCTGTCGGCAAGACCCGTGCCAAGCAAAAGTCCCGACAGGGCACTTCGAGAAGTGCCTCTGTCACGTCAACACCGTAGAGGCGCCCCCCAAACGGGCGGGCCAGAATGACCCACCGCCGCCGCGCTGTGTCAGGGCGGTCCGCGGCGCGCTGGGTCAGGCTGACCCGGACCCGCGGCGGCGCGCCTCCCACCGGGCCGGGGGGCCTCCACAACGACGCCGGGGACCTCCACAACGACGAAGGGGGCGCCTTTGCGCGCCCCCTCCCCTCGATGGACCCGGCTCAGACGTCGCCGATGGCCTTCTTGAGCGGCTTGTTGAAGGCCCACATGCTCAGGCCGGCGAGCAGGCCCAGCGCGCTGAGCATCAAGAAGAAGCCCTCTTTGGGCATCTTGGTGTAGAAGGTGCCCAGGTAGCCGTTGAGGATGCCGCCGAAGAAGCTGGACATGAACCACATGCCCATCATCATGCTGACCATGCGGGCCGGCGAGACCTTGGTCACGAGGCTCAGGCCGATCGGGCTCAGGTAGAGCTCGCCGACGGTCAGCATCAGGGTGCAGAGCAGCGGCCACAGCAGGCTGCCCTTGCCGTCGCCGACCACGCTCGCGCCGGCGACCATCACGAGGAAGCTCAGGCCGAGGATGAGGCAGCCGATCGCCATCTTGCTGACGCTGGTCGGCTCGGCGCCGCGCTGGTTCTGCCAGACCCAGAAGCGGTCGAGCAGCGGCGCGAGCAGGAAGATGAAGAAGGGGTTGAGCGACTGGAACCAGGTGCTCGGGATCGTGAAGCCGAGGATGGTCGGCCAGATGGTCTGCTCATCGGCCCAGGTCTGCATCGTGTTGCCCTGCTGCTCGTACACGCCCCAGAACACGATGTTCAGCGCGCAGAGCACCACCAAGGCGCCCACGCCCTGCCACTCGTTGTGGGTCAGGGGCGCGGCGGGCGCGGCGTTGACCTCGGCCTTCTTCATCACGTTGTCGGGGGCGAGGTAGCGCTGGCCGAACAGGTAGATGACCAGGCCGATGCCCATGCCGATGCCGGCGGCGCCAAAACCCCAGTGCCAGCCCTTGACCGCCGCGAGCGTGCCGCAGACGAGGTTGGTGAGGAAGGCCCCGAGGTTGATGCCCATGTAGAAGATGGTGAAGGCGCCGTCGCGGCGGGGGTCGCCCGCCGGGTAGAGGTTGCCCACCTGGGTCGAGATGTTGGGCTTGAACGCGCCGTTGCCGATGATGAGCAGGGCCAGCGCCAAGAAGAAGGCCTGCTCGCTGGCCATGACGAAGTGGCCGATGGCCATCAAGATGCCGCCCACCACGACGGTCTTGCGCTGACCGAGCACCCGATCGGCGAGGATGCCGCCGAGCAGCGGGGTCAGGTACACGAGCCCGGTGTACCAGCCATAGATGACGCTGGCTTGGGCCTGCAGGCCGCCCTCGGTCGGCAGCAGCGACTGCAGCGCGCCCCAGCCCCACACCGCGTCGGGCTCGCCGGCCACGCGCTCTTCGCCGCCTTGCAGCAGCTGGCGCGACTCGGTGAACAGGTAGTTCACCATGTACAGCTTCAAGAGCCCGCGCATCCCGTAGTAGGAGAAGCGCTCCCACATCTCGGTGAAGAACAGGATGAAGAGGCCGACCGGGTGGCCAAGGATGGTGCGGGAGGAGGCGGGCGCGGCGGGGGTGCTCATGGGGGCGCACGCTACACGAGCGCGGCGCGCAGGAAAAGCACATCGCCGGAGGTGACGTGCTGCACGTCAACTCCGGCGATGCACATGGGCCAGACGCGCGGGCCGGGCGGGGCCGGGCCGCCTACTTGTTCTTGCCCGACTTCTTCTGGTTGTTCTTCTTCTTTTGCTTCTTCGTCGTCTTTTGCTTGAATTTCTTCTTGCCAGGCTGCTGCACCACCGTCTTGGTCTTGGGCACGGTCACCGGCGTGGGCGTGACCGTCTCGGTCTGACCGCCGCTCTCGACCTTC
>JBJONS010000053.1:0-7235 GCA_046051725.1 Pseudomonadota bacterium
GCGCCGCAGGACGCGGGCGTCGTCTCCATCGTCCAGCGGGCCAATCTGCACGTTGAGCCCCGCCTCCGCAGCGGCGTCGAGGGCGCCGCGATCCGCCGCCGCGACCGGCAGCGAGATCCCGTCGACGCCCAGCGCCTCGGCCCGCCGGGCCGGCGACACCACGCCGAGGGCCTGCCCGAGCTGGGCCGCCGCTGACCATCCACCTTCGCCGGCCAGCGGCGGCACGGTGGGCCAGCGCAGCCAGCGCTCGACCGCGACCCCGGCGGCGTCGGCCCGCGCCTCGACCGCGCGGAGCACGGCCGGCTCGGCGCTCAGGACCCGCAGCGGGTCGGTGCGGCCGGCCGCCCGCCAGCGCTCGACCACCTCGGCCGCGATCACCGCAGGCTCGTGGCTGACGTTGACGTAGAAGCCGAGCTCGAGGGTGAGCTGCGCGGGGCGCGCGCCGGCGGCGGCGGCCGCGGCCTCGTGCAGGGTGAGCTGGTCGATCAGCTGCTCGAGCGTCATCAGCGCGAAGGGGGCGAGCTGGGCGTCCGGGCTGTCCTCGGCGGGCCGCGCGCCGCAGCGCCAGCCGGCGATGAGCACGTCGGCGGGCTGCTCGACCAGCCAGATGTCCTCGTCGATGTCGCGCCCGCCGATGGTCTCGCAGGTCTCGGGGTCGAGGGAGGGCGCGCCCCAGACCAGCGGCTGGCGATCACCGGCGAGCCAGAGCTGCAGGTGCAGATCGACGCCCGCGTCGAGGCTCTCGGCGAGGGCCGCCGGGCTGTTGCCGGGCCAGCGCGCGTCGCCGCCCCGCCAGGCCAGCTCGGGGAGGGGCGCGGCGCAGCCGCCGCCCAGCAGCAGGGGGAGTCCGAGCGCGGGGCTCAGCCCCACAGGTCCTCCACCAGGGCGCGCAGCAGGCCGACCATGTACTCGAGCTGGCCGGGCAGGTCGGCCTCCCAGAAGTCGCGCGGCGGCTGGGGGACGATCCGCCGGCCGTGCGCCTCTTCTTCGACCTCGACCCCGGCGGGGCCCCAGCGCAGCCTGGCCCGTCGTCCGTCGCGGAGCAGGTGCAGCACGCCGTCTTCGGTCACCTCGGCCTCGATCCCCTCGATGCCCGTCGCGGCCATCACCAGCAGGTGCGCGGCGTCCTCGGGCAGCCAGCGGCCGGGGTCGAGGGGCGCGGGCGGGTCGAGGCCGAGCACCTCCATCAGCTCGAGGAGCTGCTCGGCGAGAAAGACGCGGTGATCAGCGTCGGGGTGGGCGGCGTGGGCCAGCCAGTCCTCCATCGCGGCCGAGACGTCCCACCAGAAGCGCAGGCCGCGGTGCAGGGCGAGCTCGGGCGCAGGCGGAGGCAGGGCGGCCGCGGAGAGCTCGATGAGCGCGCCCTCGCGGCCCTCGCGGGCCGCCGTGGCGCTCAGGTGGGCGTGGAGCGCACGGCGCCGCTCTTGGAGCTGGGGCGGCGCGCGCGCCGGGCGGCGGCCGGGGTGCAGCGCGCGCTCGAGGTGGGTGTCGATGTAGACGAGCAGGTCGTCGCAGCGGAGCTGCAGCGGCACCAGCAGGCCATCGTCGGCGGTCGGCCCGCTCACCCAGACCGCGTCGCCGGTCCGCCGTGCGTCGGCCCGCGGGCGGAGCCCGAGACACCGGAGAAGGTGCCGAACCAGCCCGGGCTCACGGTCGAGGACCACGGTCAGCGCGCGGCTCAGCCCGTGGGCCGCCGGCGCGTCTGGGGTGCCCGCCGCGCCGCCAGGCAGGAGCTGGACAAACAGGTTCCGGCTGCTCATCCGCAGGCCTCCGCGCCGCACGCCTATCACCCCCGCCGCCGCGCGCAGCGCGGGTCGAAGCGGAGGGAGATATGGTGGCGGCCTCCCCGCCTGAGGTCTCCGATGCAGCCCCTCCTCCCCCTGCGGTCGATCGCGGCCCGCACTGCCTCTTCCGCTCCGCTGGGCCTCCTCGCCCTCGTCTTGCTGGGCGGCTGCCAGACCGAGCTGCGGTCCACCCCGGTCATCGACCGGGACGGCGATCAGTGGGTGGCCGGCGTCGACTGCGATGACAATGACGCGCTGAGCTTCCCCTTCGCTGAAGAGACCTGCGACGGCAAAGACAACGACTGCGACGGCGAGGCAGACGAAGACAGCGCGACGGGCACGGCGTTCTTCTACGCCGACGCCGACGCGGATGGTTTCGGGTCGCCCAACTACACGGTGCAGGCCTGTGCCGCGCCGGCTGGCTACGTCGACAACACCGACGACTGCGATGATCTCGACGCGACCATCCGCCCGGGCGCCATCGAGATCTGCGACGAGATCGACAACGACTGCGACGCCGAGATCGACGAGGCCGGCGCGTCGGACCCCGAGGTCTGGTACGAAGACGACGACAACGACGGGTACGGCAACCCGACGAGTTTTGTGACCGGCTGTCTGCCGCCCGAGGGCTTCGTCGGCGACAACACCGACTGCGACGACGACAAGCGCTACATCAACCCTGGCGCGCCCGAGCTCTGCGACGACAACAACGAAGACGAGGACTGCGACGGGACGACCGACGACGAAGACGACGACGTCACCGCGCTCATCACCTGGTACCCCGACGTGGATCGGGACAATTACGGGGTCAGCGGCGCGTCGGTGCAGGGCTGCGAGCAGCCGCCCGCCTACGCCCGCTCGTCTGACGACTGCGACGACACCCAGCGGTCGGTCAACCCCGGCGCGCGCGAGCTCTGCGGCGACCTGATCGACAACGACTGCGACGGCCTGCTCGACGGGGCCGACGACGCGGCGCCGATCCCCTGGTACGCCGACGCCGACGGCGACACCTGGGGTGATCCCGCGGGGTTCGTGGCGACCGTCTGCGACAACCCGGGCGGGGCCAGCACCGAGCCGCTCGACTGCGACGACACCACCGCCGATGTCTACCCCGGGGCGGTCGCCGCCTGGTACGACGGCGTCGACAGCGACTGTGGCGGCGAGGACGACCTCGACGCCGACTTTGACGGCTACGCGGGCCTCGACGGCGGCGGGCTCGACTGCGACGATGGCGACGCCCGCATCAACCCCGGCGCGTCCGAGATCTGCGGCGATGGCGCCGACAACGACTGCGACGGCATCATCGACGCCTGCGACGTGGTCGCGGTGATCATCGGCGCGAACCTCGGCGACACCTTCGGCGCCAGCGTGTCCTCGGCCGGCGACCTCAACGGCGACCTGATCGACGATCTGGTGGTCGGCGCCGACCATGAGGACAGCACCGCGGCCGGCGCCGGCGCGGCCTTCGTCTTCTACGGGCCGGTGGCGGGCGAGCTCAGCTCTGACGACGCCGACGCGATGGTCTACGGCGAGCTGATCGGCGACCACCTCGGCGGCGTGGTGGCCGGGCCCGGCGATGTGACCGGCGATGGCTACGACGACCTCGTGGTCAGCGCTTTTGACGCCGACCGCGTCGTCTCGGGTGGGGGCACGGTCTACGTGTTCGCCGGTCCGCTCGACGGCGAGATCGACCTCAGCGACGCCGCGGGCACCTTTGACGGTGAGGCGATCAACGACCAGGCGGGCTGGGCCCTGGCCGGCGGCGGCGATGTGAACGGCGACAACATCGTCGATCTCATCACCAGCTCGTACCAGAACGACGAGAGCGGGGCCCAGGCCGGCGCGGTCTACCTCTTCCTCGCCCCGACCACCGGCGTGTTCCGCATGTGGTCGGCCGACGCCCGCATCCTCGGCGAGCAGGCCGGCGACCAGGCCGGCTACGCGGTGGCCGGTGGGGCCGACGTCAACGGCGACGGGCTCGACGATCTGCTCATCGGCGCGCCCAACGAGCACAGCGGCGGCGTCTACACCGGCGCGGCCTACCTCGTCCACGGCCTGCCCCGCGGCACCTTCGGGCTCGACGACGCCGACGCGCGCCTCAAGGGCGTGAACTCGGGCGACCTCACCGGCTTCGCCACCGCGCTCGGCGATCTGGACGGCGATGGCTACGGCGACATGCTCATCGGCGCCCCCGAGGCCGATCTCGGCGGAAACACCTCGGGCGCGGCCTTCATCGTCTACGGTCCGCTCGCGGGCAACCGCAACCTCGGCGCCGCCGACGTGACGCTGGTCGGCGAGGACAACGACGACTACGCCGGCAGCGCCCTGCAGATCGTGCCCGACATGGACGAAGACGGCCTGCCCGACGTCGCCATCGGCGCCCGCCGCGGCGACGACGGCGGCAGCAACGCCGGCGCCGCCTACCTGCTGTTTGGCGCGCTCGCTGGCACGGTCGACCTGCGGGCGGCCGACGCCAAGGTCATCGGCGATGACGCTGAGGCGTGGCTCGGCGCGGCGATCGGCGGCGGCGACGTGACCGGCGACACCATCGGCGACCTGCTCCTCGGCGCGCCGTACCAGGACGCCAACGGCAACAAGGACGCCGGCCAGGTCACCATTGTCGGCGGCGGCGGCTGGCGCTGAGGCGCTAGGCCCAGCGCTTGTGCAGCCACCACCAGTCGCCGGGCCGGGCCCGGGCGGCGGCCTCGTGCTGCGCTTGGCTCCAGGCGGTCGCCTCGGCCGCGTCTGGCGGCGGGCAGAAGCGCAGCGCCCCCACCGGGCGCCCGTCGCCGGCCCGCCAGGCCTCGGCCCACAGCACCGGGCCGGGGTGGGCCGCGAGGGCGCGGGCGAGGCCGGTGCTGGTGCGGGCCGGGCGCCCGAAGAAGGGCACGGCGACGCCCTTGTTGTGGCGCTGGTCTTGGACGAAGACGACGACCCGGCCGCGGGCGTAGGCCTCCGTCGCGGCGGCGATGCCCGCCGTGGGGGAGAGCAGCTCGAGATCGCCGCCCCGGCGCCGCAGGTGGTCGAGCGCGGCCCGGCTCAGCCGCCCGCTCGGCGCGCGCACAAAGATGCTGATCGGCACCGCCGCGCTCGCCCGCACCAGCAGCAGGTCCCAGGGGCCGTGGTGTCCGGCCAGGCACCACAGGCCCTGGCCCGGGCGCAGCCGCGCCGAGACGGCGTCCAGACCGTCAATCTCCATCGGGCGGCCCAGCAGCAGCTCGAGGTAGCCGAGCGCGGCGGAGCCGACGGCCCGCCGCAGCAGCGGCCCGGGCGCACCGGCCGCGGGCAGCGCCGCCAACAGCGCGGCTGAGGCCTCGGCCCTGCGGATCGGCAGGGCCCACCACCACAGCGCGCCCAGCGCCCGGGCGGTGAGGCGCCAGACCGCGCCTGCGCTCACCGGGCCCCCAGGCCGCAGCCCGCGAGGGCGGCGGCGAGCGCGGCCTCGCCCCCGTCCCCGAGGCGCAGCTCGAGGATCAGCGCCCACACGTCGGCCTCGGGCGGCAGCCGCGCGGCGTCCTTCTCGGTGAGCGCGCAGCCGGGCGGCAGCGGGGGGAGGGCGCCGTGATCGGGCAGGCTGATCACCCGCCGGGGCCGCAGGCCGAGGTCGAGCAACAGCGCCAGCAGATCGCCGTTGTGCGCGATGCCCACCGCGACGTCGATCGCGCCCGCGCGGGCCGCGAGCGGGCGCAGCTGCCCCCGGTGCAGCCAGCCGACGGGGCAAGACCAGGCGGGCAGCAGGGGGAGGTGGGGCGGCAGGTCCGGGGGAGGGAGGAGCGGCGGCTCCTGCAGGGCTGCTCCGCCGTACAGGCAGAGGAGATCGACGCGCTGGAGGGCGTCGAGGCCCTCCCGGGCCTCGCCGGCGGGCAGGAGCCCGCCCCCGGTGGGGCGCCGCAGGTCGAGGGTCGCGATCCGCAGGTGGGCGCCCGCCCGCCAGCTCTGCAGCGCGTCGTCGAGGATCAGGGCCTGCGCCCCTTCGGCCGCCGCCGCGGGCGCGAGCGCCGCCTTGTCGGGGCAGCTCAGCGCGGGGTGGCCGCGGCGCCGCAGCAGCTCCAGCTCATCGCCGAGGCCGTGGGGCGGCGGCTGGTCGGGCCGCCCGACGCGCAGGCGGGGGCCCCGGCCCGGGCGGCCGACCCCGCGGGCGCCGACCCAGACGCCCGGGATGCGCGCGGCGAGAAGACCCACCAGCGGGGTCTTCCCGGTGCCCCCTGCGCTCAGTCCGCCCACCGCGATCACCGGCAGCGGCGGCGGCGCGGCGGCCCCGGCCCAGGCCCGGTGGGCCCGCACCCCGAGCGCCCACAGCGGCTGCAGCGGCCGCAGCAGCGGGCGGGCGGGGCGCTCGGGCTGCGGCCGGGGCGCGGGGAGGGCGGCGGCGAGCCGCTGGAGGGGCGCGGGGTCGGCGGGCAGGGCCGCGCCCGGTCCCCGGTCCAGCGCGGCGGCGATCGCGGCGGTGAGGCCCGCTTCATCGTCTGGCGCGTCAAAGACGAGGGGAGGGACCGCGGTCCGGGCCGCCCCGAGCCCGGCCGCGTTGCTCGCGGTGTGCGGCCCCACCACGACCGGGACGCCGGCCCGCAGGGCGTCTTGGGGGCTGTGGCCGCCGATCTCGGCCGAGAAGCTCCCCCCGAGCACCGCGGCGGCCGCCTTCCGCGCCGCCGCTGCCTGGTGTCCGAGCTGATCAAGCACCAGCGCCTGATCTTCGGGCCCGGCTCCGCCGGTGCTGAGCCGCCCGGTGCGCAGGCCCGCGCCCCGCAGCGCGGCGAGCGCCTCCTCCACCCCCGCGGGGTGCCGCGGGCAGAGCACCAGCGGCGGGCGCGGCGCCGGCAGCCGCTGGTGCGCCCCGACCACCCGCGCCGCGTCGCCCGGCCGCAGGCTCAGGCCGATGAGCGCGCCGTCCAGCGCCGCCCCGGGGGCTGGCGCCGGCTGCTCGGGGTCCAGGGCCTTGAGATCGCCGACCTCGGCGGCGGGCAGGACGGTCACGCCGGCCAGCAGCGCCCGCCCGAGCGGCCCCGAGCGGCGCCAGCGGGGCAGCCCGCGGCGCTCCCGGGGCGCGAGCAGCAGCACCGGGACGCCGTGCCGGCGGCAGGCGGCCAGCCAGCCGGGCCAGAGCTCGGCCTCGATGAGCACCAGCCGGCTCGGCCGGGCCCGCCGCAGCCAGGCCTCAAAGCTCAGCGGCAGGTCGAGGGGCGCGGGCAGCGCGCCCTCCACCGGGCCCCGCAGGGCGAGGGCGGTGGGCCAGGCCCCCTCGGCGAACAGCGGGCGGATCGCGCGGCTGATCGCCTGCTCTCCGTGGCTGGCGCCGTGCACCCACGCCCGGCCGGGCGGCGGCGCGGGGCAGCGCAGGGCCCGGGCCCGCCCCCGCGGGTGGAGCAGCAGCCCGAGCAAGATCAGCAGCCCGACGCCCTTCCACACCAGCAGCGCGAGCGCGCCGACGGCGCGGTCGGACGCGGACGGCGG
>JBJONS010000054.1:0-13755 GCA_046051725.1 Pseudomonadota bacterium
CACGCTGGGCCGAAATTGGAGCGGCAAAGCCCGCGGGTCCGCGCTACAACCGGGCGGCTCCGCGCGGCCCCCGCCGCTGCCCCTGCCCCGCCCGGGCCCCCGCGCGCGCCTCTGCGGGGCGCCCGCGACCGGATCAGCCGGGCGGCATCGGGCGACTCCGCCTCCGCGCCGGCGCCGCGCCCGCCTCCCGCGTCCCGTCCCGCCCCGAGCCGCCCAGATCCTCCGATGAAGACGATCACCGCCCTCCGCCGCTCCTCCGTCGCCGCCGCGCTCTCCGCGCTGCTGCTCTTCGTTGGCCGCGCCGCGCCGGCCGCCGACGGCGACGAGGGCACCCCCGCCACCGCTGATCACGAGGGCATCAGCCCCGGCGCGCACCACACGCCGGGCCAGATCCACCTCGCCCGGCGCTACCAGCCGATCTACCGGGGTCCGGCCGCCAAGGGCCCGATGCGCGGCCTGATGACCACCGGCGAGACCTTCTTGGTCGTCGAGCGCGTCAAAGGCAGCGGCGGCGGCTGCAAGGGCGAGTGGGGCCGCTTGGCCGAGGGCGGCTACACCTGCCTCGACAACGCGCCGGTGTCCGACGTCGAGCCCGTGATGCAGCCCCGGCTCGTCTCTTTCGACCACCCGACCCCCGACGAGTACCGCGAGTACGTCAAGACCGGCACCTACGACCGCGCCCCGATCGCCGACAGCGAGGCGCTGGTGCCCTTTGTCTACGGCAAGCGCTGGCGCCGGTGGAACGCGCCGGCCTGGTCCAGCCTCTCGGCCTACGAGAAGGGCGGGCCAGCGACCGGCGAGCTCGAGGCGGTGACCAAGTTCCACTTCGTCGAGGCCATCGACACCAAGCGCGGCACCGTGCTGCGCCGCGCCGACGGCACGGTCAGCCCGGCCGACAAGGTCTACATCTACCCGATCGACCGCTTCAAGGGGCGGGACTTCGACGTCGAGCCGCTGGCCGAGGGGCTGCGCCCCGCCTGGGTGGTCAACTACGACGGCGCCGGGCTGCGCGAGACGCCCGACGCCGCGGCCCCGGTCGTCACGCCGCTGATGCCGTTCCACACGGCCTTGGCGGTGGCCGACGAGCCCGCGACCCCCGATGGCAAGTGGTGGCGGGTGCCCGACGGCATCGGCCCCGGCCAAGACGGCTACATCATCGCCACCACCAAGGGCGCGCGCGTCTGGAAGCCCCTGCGCCGCCCGACCATGGTCGGCGACAATGACCTGTGGGTCGACGTCGACACCAGCCAACAGATGCTCGGCCTGATGCGCGGCGACCGCCTCGTCTTCGCGACCCTGGTCTCGACCGGCGAGGGCGAAGAGTGGGCGACCCCCCACGGCGTGTACCGGGTCTACGACAAGTCCATCCACGGCGACATGAAGAGCCGCGACGACGCGGAAGAAGCCGAGATGTACAACGTCGAGCGCGTGCCTTGGGTCATGCACTTCCGCAGCCGCTACGCGCTGCACGGCGTGTTCTGGCACTGGGGTTTTGGCCTCGAGGCCAGCCACGGCTGCGTCAACCTCAGCGTGCAAGACGCCCGCTACATCTTTGACCGCATCGGTCCGACGATGGGGCCGGGCTGGCATACGACCTACGCCACCCCCAGCGACCCGGGCACGATCCTGCGGGTCCGGGCCGACAACCCCAAGGTCCCCGACCTGCGCGCCAAGCTCGAGTAGCGCCCCGCCGCCGCCCCGTGCGCCGCCACGCCGCGCGCCGAGCGGCGCGCCCCTCGCCGAAGACACCGTCCAGCAGGTCGCCTTCGCGCCACCCGCCCCGCTGTCACCGCGCCGCCGCGCAGCCCTCACCGGGTCGACGCCGGGGCCCCTTGCGCCGGCGCCGCGCCGCGTGCGATGGTCCGGCGCCTTGGAGGTCCCTTTGTCTCACGACGGCGGCGCGGCCCAACCCACCCCTGCGGGGGGCGTGACCCGGTGGCTCTCGGGGGCCCACCCTGCGGTCTTCGCGGCATGGGCCATCCTGGCGGCCTTCTCGACCTATTTCTGCATGTACGCCTTCCGCAAGCCCTTCGCGGCGGCGAGCTTCGCCGACGGCACCGGCCTGCTCGGGCTCGATCTCAAGAGCCTCTACGTCATCAGCCAGGTCTGCGGCTACTGCCTGTCGAAGTTCGTGGGGATCAAGGTCATCTCTGAGATCCCCGCCCAGCGCCGGGCGCTGGGCATCGCCGCGGTGATGGGCGTGGCCTGGGGCGCCCTGCTGCTCTTCGCCGTGCTGCCCGCCCCCTATAACGCGATCTGTATGTTTATCAATGGCTTGCCGCTTGGCATGGTCTGGGGCCTGGTTTTTGGCTGGCTCGAGGGCCGCAAGCTCACCGAGGTGCTCGGGGCCGGCCTAAGCGCCAGCTACATCCTGGCGAGCGGCGCGGTGAAGTCGGTGGGCGCAAAGCTGCTGCAGGCCGGCGTGCCCGAGGTCTGGATGCCCGCGGCCGCCGGCGCGCTGTTCGCCCTGCCGATGGTCGGTTTTGTGTGGATGTTGGCCCAGCTCCCGCCGCCGACCGCCGAAGACGAGGCCCAACGCAGCCACCGCGCCCCGATGGACGGCGCGGCGCGCTGGGCTTTCGTGCGGCGTTTTGCCCCGGGCATCCTCACGCTCACCGGCCTGCACATCCTGCTCACCAGCTACCGCGACTTCCGCGACAACTTCTCGCGCGAGATCTACGACGCGGTCGGCCTCGCCGGAGACACCGCGGTCTTCGCCACCGCCGAGGTGCCCGTCGCCGCGGGTGTTCTCGTCGTATTGGCCCTGATGGCGCTGATCAAAGACAACCGCAAGGCCCTGGTCGCCATCCACCTCATCATGGCGGGCGGCTGCGCGTTGATCGGCGCCAGCACGCTGATGTGGACCAGCGGCCTCATCGGCCCGGTGACCTGGATGATCCTGGTCGGCCTCGGCCTCTACATCGCCTATGTGCCCTTTGGCTCGATGTTGTTCGACCGCCTGTTCGCGGCGACCGGGGCGGTGGGCACGGCCGGCTTCCTCATCTACGTGACCGACGCCTTCGGCTACCTCGGCAGCGTCGGCCTGCTGTTCTTCAAGAACTTCGGCTTCAAAGAGCTGAGCTGGCTCGACTTCTTCCTGCAGGCATCCTACGCGACCGCGGTCGTCTGCGGCGCCTGCTTTGTGTTCGCCGCGGCCTATTTTGGCAAGGTCGCCCGCCGCCCCGCCGAGGGCTGAGCGCCGCTGTCGGCAGCGCAGCGGCGGCGCTGGGCGCCCGCGGCCGCCCGCTGCGCGTCGCCGGGGCCCCGGTCGGCGCTCCGGCCCGCCGGGCCGGGATCGCCGCCCGCCCGGCTCGGTCGCTGCGCGACCGCCGCTGCGCGGCGCGCGTTGGTCGACCGGGCGCGACCGGGCGCGCTCAGGGCAGGGGCGTGGGCGCGGCGAGGTAGGCCTCGGCCGCCGCCTTGAGCTGGCCGCCGTCGGTCTCGACGGTGGTCTGCTGCTCCCAGCCGGCGCCGAACAAGATCCCCACGCCGCCGGCCTCGACCAGCCGGGCGGTGTGCGCGAAGAAGATGGGCACGCGGTTGTCGCGGTAGGCGCCGGGGCTGCCGCCCGGCGCCTCGGCCGGCACGCCCAGCGGGGTCTGCCACCAGAGGATCGGCAGGCCAGTGCCCTCGTGCAGCGCGCGGATCTTGTCGAGGTGATCGCCAAGGTGCGGCGGGCTGCGCTCGTCGGCGTCCCAGTACCAGGGGCCGTCCTCGCGCACGCAGTCGGGCGCCCGCGCCTCAAAACAGCCGGCGTCGCGGTCGAGCGTCTCGACCACCAACAGATCGGTGTCCCGGGCCCCGACCCCGTTGAGGAAGGCGGCGACCTCGGCCGGCGCGGCCGCCCAGGTCGAGGCGTGCAGCCCCAGGCGGGTGCCCGGGCTGCGCGCCCGGGCCTTGCGCACGAGGCAGGCGCCCATGCCGGCCAGCGTGTCGGGCACATCGCCGCAGTCGTCGGTCACATCAGCGACCAGCACGGTGATCTCGTCGGGGGTGCGGCCGGGGTTGCGCTGCTGCACAAAGCCCCAAAAGTCGGGCTCGACGTGCAGGATCGACGGCGCGGCGCTGCGCCCGAGGCGATCCAGGGCCAGGGTGTAGCCCTGCCACCAGGCCCGCATGTAGGCGCGGTCGGTCAGGGCCGCCATGTTGGCCTCGCCGTCGACCGCCATGGCGTACAGCGTGAACATCGGCACCTGACACTGGCTGCGGGCGGCCTTGGACTGGATGTCGACGAAGCGACCCCCGGGGTTCCACTCATCCCACCCGCCGCGGCCGGGCAGACCCACGAGGTAGAGGTAGTGCACGTCGAAGCGGGGGCCCAGCGTGTAGGCCAGCGCGCTGCCCCTGCGGCCCACGGCGTCGTTGCCGAGGCCGACCAGCAGGCGATCCGGCAGGCCCATGCCGGCGGCGAGCTGGGCGGCGGGGCCGCGGCCGCCGAGCGGGCGGACCGGCGCGCAGTCCAGCGCGTCGAGGCCCGGGGGCGCGCCGTCATCGAGCAGCTTGCGGGCGTCTTCGCAGCCCGGCGCCGCGAGCAACAGGAGCGCGGGCAGCAGGCGGCGGGCGGGCGGGCGCACGGGGACCTCCAGGCGGGCGGCCGCACCCGCGCCACCCTGGCCTATCGCGGCCAGCCCCAACGGGGCCGCCGGAGGGGACAGGTCCCACCCCCAGATCGCGGACACATTCCGTCCACTTCAACTCGGGCCGTTCGGGGTGATCGCCGAGAACGCCGCGCCCGCACGGGGCCTCGGCCGTCCAGGGGCGCGCGGGCGCCGTGGCCCTGTATGTAGTGTTGACACGTCCAGCCCCCACACTACATGTGCGACGATCCGCGCGCCTTCCCCTTGCCCATCCGGGGTGGGCTGCGCTAAAAGGCTCCGTCGCTCCGTCGAGGTGCCCCACCGCTGTGCGGATCGCGTGCCGTCTCCGCCCGGTCGGCCCCGCCGGGGTCGAACAGCCCGATCTTCCCGCCCGCGCCACCACGGGGCCGCTGAATTCTCCCTCTTGGTGCACCAGAACGGCGGCCCAACCCTGAACGCCCCCGCAGGTGCTCCTCCCCATGAACGGGGGCGCAGGGCCCCCACGGCTGTACCCCCCCTCCCCGGCCAGCACCGGTCCGCAGCACCCCGGCACGCACCTGCAACAGCCGCCGCCGCCGCATCGCCCCCCGCGCCGCCACCTCCCCGCCCACCCCCGCCCCGCCGAGCCCTCCGCATGATCGTCGAGCACGAGAACCACAGCCTCACCGCCGACTCCTCCCTCTCGGCCGCCCCCGCTCCCCTGCGGGTCCGCGGCGCCGACGGCAAGCTCCGCCCGGTCGACGAAGACACCCTGCGGGCGCGGATCACCGGGCACGCCGGCGACGTCCCCGACGTCGACGTCTCGCTGCTCTGCGGCCGGGTCATGGGCGGCCTCTACGACGGCATCGACGCCAAAGAGCTCGGCAAGCTGCTGGTGCAGGTGCCCGCGGCGCTCATCGTCGAAGACGAGGGCTACTCGCTGGTCGCCGCCCGCGCCCTGCACGAGCTGATCCTCGACGAGGTGGCCGCCCAGGGCGTGTCCAGCTTCACGTCCTGCATCCGGCTCTCGCACGCCCAGGGCCTCGCCTCTGACGCGGTGCTGGCCCTGGTCGAGGCCCACGGCGCGGTGCTCGACGCGGCGATCGACGACGCGCGCTCGGGCCTGTTCCGCTACTTCGGCATCAAGACCGTCTACGACCGCTACCTGCTGCGGCACCCGATCCACCGCAAGGTCATCGAGAGCCCGCAGCACTTCTTTATGCGGGTCGCCTGCGGCCTCGCCCGCACGCCCGACGAAGCGGTCGAGTTCTACCGGCTGATCTCGTCGCTCGAGTACCTGCCGAGCAGCCCGACGCTGTTCAACAGCGGCACCCAGCACAGCCAGATGTCGTCCTGCTACCTGCTCGACTCGCCCGAAGACGAGCTCGAGGGCATCTACAAGCGGTACACCGACATCGCGCGCCTGTCCAAGTTCGCCGGCGGCATCGGCGTGGCCTGGCACCGGGTGCGGGCCCGCGGCTCGCTGATCCGCGGCACCAACGGCCAGTCCAACGGCATCGTGCCCTGGCTCAAGACGCTGGATGCCAGCGTGGCCGCGGTCAACCAGGGCGGCCGCCGCAAGGGCGCCTGCTGCGTCTACCTCGAGACCTGGCACGCCGACATCGAAGAGTTCCTCGAGCTGCGGGACAACACCGGCGACGAGGCCCGCCGCACCCACAACCTCAACCTCGCCAACTGGGTGCCCGACCTCTTCATGAAGCGGGTCCAAGAGGACGGCGCCTGGTCGCTGTTCGACCCCAAGGTGGCCCCCGAGCTCACCGATCTGTACGGCGACGCGTTCGAGGCCCACTACGAAGAGCTCGAGCGGCAGGGCGCGTTCGTGCGCCAGGTCAAGGCCCGCGACCTCTACGGCCGCATGATGCGGACGCTGGCCCAGACCGGCAACGGCTGGATGACGTTCAAGGACGCGAGCAACAAGAAGTGCAACCAGACCGGGCTCTCGGGCCAGGTGGTGCACAGCAGCAACCTCTGCACCGAGATCATCGAGGTCACCGACCAGGGCGAGACCGCGGTCTGCAACCTCGGCTCGCTCAACCTCGCCCGCTTCGTCACCGAGGACGGCCACTTCGACTTCGCGCGCCTCGCCTCGCGGGCCCAGGTCGCTGTGAAGTACCTCGACCGCGTCATTGACATCAACTACTACCCGACCGAAGAGGCCGCCGCCTCGAACCGTCGCTGGCGCCCGGTCGGGCTGGGCGTGATGGGCCTGCAAGACGTCTTTTTCCAGCTGCGGCTGCCCTTTGACAGCGCCGCCGCCCACGAGCTGTCGACCCGCATCCAAGAAGAGATCTACTACGCGGCGCTCAGCGCCTCGTGCGATCTCGCCGAGGCCAGCGGGCCCCACGAGACCTGGCCGCTGACCCGGGCCGCCGCCGGCCACCTGCAGTTCGACCTCTGGCACGTGCGCCCGAGCCCGCGCAGCCCCGCCCGCCAGGGCGAGCTGTTCGCGCCGGCGCCGAGCACCGACCGCTGGGCCGCGCTGAAGGCGCGGGTCAAGGCCCACGGCCTGCGCAACTCGCTGCTCATCGCGATCGCCCCCACCGCCACGATCGCCAGCATCGCCGGCTGCTACGAGTGCATCGAGCCGCAGGTCAGCAACCTGTTCAAGCGCGAGACCCTGTCGGGCGAGTTCCTGCAGGTCAACCGCTACCTCGTCGCCGACCTCAAGCGCCTGGGCCTGTGGGGCGACCACACCCGCGAGCGCATCAAGGCCGAAGAGGGCAGCGTGCAGCACCTTCCGGGCCTGCCCGCCGAGCTCAAGGCGCTCTACCAGACCGCGTGGGAGCTGCCCCAGCGCGCGCTGATCGACATGGCCGCCTCCCGCAGCCCCTACATCGACCAGGCCCAGAGCCTGAACCTGTTCCTGGCCGAGCCGACCATCGGCAAGCTCAGCTCGATGTACGCCTACGTGTGGAAGAAGGGCCTCAAGACCAGCTACTACCTGCGCTCTCGGCCGGCGACGCGCATCGCCCGGGCCACCGCCGGGGGCCAGCCCGCCGCCGGGGCCCCCGCGCCTGCCGCCAAGGCCGTCACCGAGGCCCAGGCGGTCTCGTGCAGCCTCGAGAACCCTGAGGCCTGCGAGGCCTGCCAGTAGGGCGGGCGGCGCGGGCGCTCGCGCCGATCACCATGCGCAGCATGACGTACTGGACGGCATCTTCGCCGTTCAGCGCCCCCTTGGCATCGCGCTGACGCCCCCCCGCCAGACAGCGGCCCCGCCCGCGTTAGCCCGACGTCTTGCCCCGGGCGGCCGCTGGCGCCCGGGACCCCCGCGGAGAACCCATGCTGCTCGATCCTGGCCTGAACCTCACCCTGCGGCCGATGCGCTACCCCGACTTCTACGAGATGTACCGGGACGCGATCCGCAACACCTGGACCGTGGAAGAGGTCGACTTCTCGACCGACACCCACGACCTGCAGAACAAGCTGCTGCCGAGCGAGCGGCACATGGTCAACCGCCTGGTGGCCTTCTTCGCCACCGGCGACAGCATCGTCAGCAACAACCTCGTGCTCTCGCTCTACAAGCACATCAACGCGCCCGAGGCGCGCATGTACCTGTCGCGCCAGCTCTACGAAGAGGCGCTGCACGTCCAGTTTTACCTGACCCTGCTCGACACCTACATCCCCGACATCCTCGAGCGCGAGCGGGCCTTCGCGGCCATCCACAACATCCCGAGCATTAAGTCCAAGGCCGACTTCTGCTTCCGGTACATGGACCAGATCAACGAAGTCGACGCGCTGTCGAGCAATGACGACCGCCGCCGCTTCTTGATCAACCTCATCTGCTTCTCGACCTGCATCGAGGGGCTGTTCTTCTTCGCGGCCTTCGCCTACGTCTACTTCCTGCGCAGCAAGGGCCTGCTGGCCGGCCTCGCCACCGGCACCAACTGGGTCTTCCGCGACGAGAGCATGCACATGCGCTTCGCCCTGCAGGTGGTCGAGTCGGTGCGGGCCGAGCAGCCCGAGCTCTTCGACGAGCAGCTGCACCAGCAGGTCGAGGCGATGATCTCCGAGGCGGTCGACTGCGAGCTGCAATTCGCCGAGGACATCCTCGGGCAGGGCGTCCCCGGCATGTCGCTCAAAGACATGCGGGCCTACCTCGAGTACGTCGGCGACCAGCGCCTGCGGGTGCTCGGCTACCCGGCCCGCTGGGGCAGCAAGAACCCCTTTGACTTCATGGACTTGCAAGACGTGCAAGAGATGGCCAACTTCTTCGAGCGGCGGGTGAGCGCCTACCAGATCGGCGTCACCGGCGAGGTCAGCTTCGAAGAGGAGTTTTAGGCCGCGCGCCGGTCGGGCGACGCGGCGGTCCGGTCGGACCCGCCGGCGCTACCGCGCCCCCGCGGCGGCGATAGCGCGCCCCATGACCACGCCCGCGCTGCCGCCGACCTACCGCCCCGAGCCCCGCCACATTGAGCTGGGCGACGCCTTCTACGACGTGGTGGCGCCCGCCCGCTTCCCCGAGCACCGCCTGCGCTGGCGCAACCAGCGCGCGGCGGCCGAGGTGGGGCTCGACCTGCTCGACGACGGCGCCTGGGTCGACCACCTCGCGCGCTTCCGGCCGCTGCCCCAGAACCTGCCCCTGCCGCTGGCCCTGCGCTACCACGGCCACCAGTTCCGGCACTACAACCCCGATCTGGGCGACGGGCGCGGCTTTCTCTACGCCCAGCTGCGCGCCGGGCCCCGGCTGCTCGATCTGGGCACCAAGGGCAGCGGCACCACGCCCTGGTCGCGCGGCGGCGACGGCCGGCTGACCCTGCAGGGCGCGGTGCGCGAGCTGCTCAGCGCCGAGATGCAAGAGGCGCTGGGCGTTCCGGTCTCGCGGGTGCTCAGCGTGGTCGAGACCGGCGAGGCGCTGGACCGCCACGACGAGCCCTCGCCGACCCGCGCGGCGGTCATGGTGCGCCTGCAGCACAGCCACATCCGCTACGGCACCTTCCAGCGCCTCGCGTACCTGCGCGACAAGGCCAACCTGCGGACGCTCGTCGAGCACAGCGTCGAGCTGCACTTTCCAACGCTGGCCGGCGCGCCTGACCTGCCCAGCGCCCTGCTCGCCGCCGCCGCCCGCGCCCAGGCCCGCACGGTCGGGGCCTGGATGGCCGCCGGCTACGTGCACGGCGTGCTCAACACCGACAACATGAACATCACCGGCGAGAGTTTTGACTTCGGGCCCTGGCGGTTCGCGCCCGACCTCGACCCCGACTTCACCGCCGCCTACTTCGACCAGAACGGGCTCTACAGCTACGGCCGCCAGCCCGAGGCGGTGCACTGGAACCTGCAGCAGCTCGCGATGGCCCTGGCCCAGATCGGCGACCCGCCCGCCCTGGCCCGGGCCCTCGAGGGCTACCTCGCGCACACCACCGCGGCGATGGCGGCGAACCTGCGGTGGCGCCTCGGCCTCGCGCCGGCCGGGGCCGCGGCCGACCAAGAGCTGCTGCAGGTCTTCACCCGGGTGCTGCGCGAGAGCCGCCTGCCGCTCGACCGGGTCTGCTTCGACTGGTTCGGCGGGGGCGCGGCCGCCGCCCGGGCCTTGGCCGGCCCGCTGGGCGCGCTCTACCAGCGCCGCTGGTTCGCCCCGCTGCGCACGATCCTTGAGGCCCGGGCCCCGAACGCCCAGGGCAGCGCGCCTGACGCCATCTTCGAGCAGCCCCAGCCCTGCGCGATGCTGATCGACGAGGTGCGGGCGCTGTGGGCCGCGGTGGCCGAGCGCGACGACTGGGGCCCGGTGGTCGAGAAGGTCGCCGCGGTGCGCCGCCTCGGCGCCGCCCTGGGCGAGGGCCCGCTGGTGGCCGCCTGGCGGGAGGGGAGCCTGTGGGAGGACGGCCTCTCGCTCGACGGTCCGGGGGAGGAGCCGAAGGGGCGCGCCGGGCAAGGGGGCGCGCCGCCGCCCAGCGACGCCGCGGCGGAGGGGCTGCCCGCGACGGCCCGGTGACTCTCTGCGCCCCGCGCGCTCCGCGCCCCGGGGACGACGGCGCCGCGCCGCAATAGGCCGCCCGCGGAGGGCCGGATGCTCGACGTGCTGGTGCCCAAGGCCGCGCTCACCCTCACCAGCCTGCTCTGCGGCGTGGGGGGCGGCCTCTTCGCCGCGCTGACCCTGGCCGGCCCGGCCGAGGCCGACGGGGCGGGCCACCGCAGGCAGGCCCTGGCCCTGCGCGGGCCGATGGTGGTGCTGCAGGCGAGCTTGCCGCTGGGCGCGCTGCTCTGCTTCCCCCGCCTGGGCCTGCACCCCGGCCTCGCCCTGCTCGGCGGCCTCGGCCCGCTCGGCGCGGCCCTGGCCACCCGCTCCGGCGGGGTGGGCGTGCTGGGCGCCATCCTCGTCTGCTTCGGCCCGGCGGCCCTGCTCGGCCTGCTCGCCGACGGCAGCGTGGCCAGCGCGCTGGTCGCCGGCCTGCACGGCGGCCTCGGGGCGCTGTTCGTCGGCCTGCTCGCCCGCGCCGCGCCCGGGCCGGCGGCGGGGCGCGCGGCCCTGCTCGGCCTGGGCCTGCTGCTGAGCGGGGCCCTGCGGACCCGGGCGGTCGGAGAGGTCGACCCCGCGCGCATCTCGGCGCTGGGCGCCCAATGGGAGCCCGCCCGCGGCGCGCCCCTGCGCCTCGGCGCCGTCCCGCGCGAGCTTGACCAGAAGAACCTGCCTGAGGGCGTCCTCATCCCCAAGGGCCTGAGCCTGCTCGCCACCTGGGATCCCGAGGGCGCCCTGCCCGGGGCCAAGGCCACCCCGCTCGAGCAGCGCGCGCCGGTGACGGTGGCGGCGCCCGCGGCGACCGGCATGGCGGTCTTTGGCCTGCTGGCCGTCGTCCTCGCCGGGGTCGGGGCCCGCGGCCCGGCGACGGTGCGCACGCTGGCCCTGCGCCTCGCCGCCCCGCTGGCCGGCCTCGCGCAGGTCTTGGGCCTGCTGCTCAGCGATCTCGGCCGGGGTGGCCTGCTGCTGCGCCCCGACCTCAGCTACGGCGCCGCCGCCTACCGGGGCGCCGCCCTCCCCGGCGCGCTGTGGGGCGCGCTGGCCCTCGCCCTCGCCGCGCTCAGCCTGCGCCGCCTGCGCTCCGCCCGCTGAAGGCCCGGGGAGCACGGCCCCTCCTCCGCCCAGCCCGCGCGCCGGTCCGCCCCGCGACCCTCTCCCTCCCCTCCCCTGGACCTGCCCATGCAGCGCACCCCCGAGCCCGAGCTGATGCTCGACCCCGCCCAGGCCCGCGCCTACGCCGAGGCCGACTTCGCCGCGCCCAACGCCGCCTTCGTCCAATCGCTGGGCGCGCTCTTCCCCGACCTGCCCCACCACCTGCGGGCGCTGGACCTCGGCTGCGGGCCTGGCGACATCCTGCTGCGGCTGGCGGCCGCGCACCCGGGCTGGGAGCTGCTCGGGATCGACGGCTCCGCCGCCATGCTCGACGAGGGCATGGACCGCGTCTGCGCCGCGGGCCGCGAGAGCCAGGTCACGCTGGTCCAGGCCCGCCTGCCCGACCCGGCGCTGCCCGACGGCCAAGCCGAGCTGGTGATCAGCAACAGCCTGCTGCACCACCTCCCCGACCCCGCGGTGCTCTGGTCCGAGCTGCGCCGCCTCGGCGCGCCCGGCGCGGCAGTGCTGGTGGTCGACCTGCGCCGCCCGGCCGACGCCGCCGAGGTCGAGGCCCTGGTCGAGCGCTGGGCCGCGCTCGAGCCCGAGATCTTGAAGCGCGACTTCCAGGCGAGCCTGCACGCCGCGTTTACCTTGGCCGAGGTCGAGGCCCAGCTGGCCGCCGCCGGCCTCGCGCTGCGCTGCGCCGAGCTCACCGACCGGCACCTCGCGGTCTGGGGACGGCTGCCCTGAGCGCCGCGCCCGCCGCCCTCGGCCTGCGCCTCGACGGGGCGGCCCTGGTGCTCGAGGGGGCGCTGGTGCCCGGCGCGCTGTCGGCCCTCACGCTCCCCGCGGCCTGGCTCGGCCATGCGCGCCCAAACGAACACCTGGACGTCGATCTCAGCGAGCTCGACGTCGAGAGCGGCGAGGCCCTGGCCGGGCTCATCACCGCCTTGCGCGCCTGGGCCCAGGCGGCCTGCGCGGCGGGCGGGCGGGGCCTGCGCCTCGTCGAGCCGCCCCAGCACCTCGCCCACACGCTCTACAAGATCGGCGCGCTGCAGGGCGATCTCATCGAACTGCACGCCCCCCGCGCCGAGGACGGCCACCTCGGGGGCTGAGCGCGCCGCATCCAGGCCAGCCGAGGCTCAGGGGCTGGCCGCCCCCGCCACAAATGACCCGCAGGTCAACATCTTCGCCCCGTAGAAGGGGTTGGCCACCGGCTCGCCGTCTTGCAGCCACGACCCCGGCTTCATCGGGCAGAGCACCTCGGCGACCTGCAGCGGGCCCGGCCCGCCGGCCCGGGCCGCGGCCAGCACCGGCGCGGCCACCGCCACAAAAGCGCCCTGCTGCGCCTCGAGGGACGCAGCGGCGCGCAGCGCATCGAGCGGAGCGCCGGCCGCCGCCACCGCCGGCGCCGCGGCGATCAGGGGCTGGAGCGCCGCCGCCGCCGCCGCGCTGCCGGCCGCGTCATCGGCGGCGAGGCGCGCGCCGAGCGCGATGGTGCCGGCGACCGCGGCGGTGGTGGCCGGATCGGCGCAGCAGGGGAAGGCCGCCCGCGCGAAGTCGCCCGTCGCGGCGCTGGCGTGGCCGGTGATCACCGCGTCTTTGCCGCTGCCCGGCGGCGGGGCCTCGCCGCAGCCGAGCAGGGCGAGCAGGGGGAGGAGGGCGGGTCTGGGATTCATGGCGGCTCCTGCCGTGGACCTAATCCAGCGCAGGGAGCAGCGGCCCCCTCGTCGCTCTGGCTTGCCCCCACCTCCCCCGCGGAATAAAGCGCCGCCTCTCCTCTCTCTCCGCGGGTGACATCGCCATGAAGAACGCGATTCTCTGGATCCTCGGCGGCCTCTGCGTCGCCAGCGGCGTCGTCTCCGGCCTCTCGGGCGGCTTTGGCGTCGACGGCGGCGACATCGCGCAGGTCTACTCGACGCTCGGCTACGACGGCGTCGACGACCTCAAGATCCGCGGCGGCGGCATGTTCGCCATCCTGCTGGTCGGCGCTGGCCTGGGCATGATCGTCACCGCCAACGCGGGCGCTTGGCGCGAGACCGGCGGCTACTGAGCCGGTCCGCGGTCGGTCTGCGGCCGCGCTGCAGGTGGCCAGCCTGCGCGCGGCGCCGCTGACGCCCTGGGTGGTGCGCC
>JBJONS010000055.1:0-3572 GCA_046051725.1 Pseudomonadota bacterium
AGAGCGAGCGGAATCAGACCCATCCCGCTGAACACGGCCCTGGCAAGCCGGACCTGAAGCCCCCCCGACTTCGACCGCACCCCTACCGATGGGGCAATCCAGCCCTCGTCATGGGACATTCACCGTAGATGCGGCCGGATTCCGGGCCCGCGGTACGGGAGAACCAGCGCTCCCCGCGGCGGCCGGGCGGCGGCGCGTCGCTTGACCGCGCCCGTCCCCCGACGCGGCCGGCGGTCGGGATCAGGCCGAAGCGCCGTCACGGCGCACCATCCCGCCCATGATCTGGGCCATCACCCGCACGCGCAGCCACCGGGGCAGCAGGGACAGCGACCACCCGAGCAGGGCCGAGAGCGCGCCCGGCCGGACGGTGCCCCCGCGCCGCAGCGCCCGCAGGCTGCCGCGGGCGACCGCCGCGGGCGTGACCGTGGCCCCCATCACCATCCCGGCGCGGGCCGCGAAGCCGCTGCGCACCGGGCCCGGCGCCGCGGCGAGCACCGAGACCCCCGCCGGCCCGAGCTCGACCGACAGGGCCTCGGCCAAGGCCTGCACGAAGTTCTTGGTCGCGGCATAGGTCGCCGACTGCGGCGCGCCCTGAAAGCCGACGATCGAGCTGAGCAGGACGATCCCGCCGCGGCCGCGGGCGGCGAGCGCCCCGCCGTAGCGGTGGCAGAGGGCCACCACCGACCGGCAGTTCAGGTCGACCATGTTGAGCGCGACGCCGAGCGGCTCGTGCAAGAAGGGCCCGGCTGCGCCAAAGCCAGCGGCGGCCACCAGCAGGCCGACGTCCCGGCCGGCGGTGCGGGCAAAGAGCAGGGCGGGCCCGTCGGGCGCGCTGAGATCAACGGCCACCACGTCGACCTGGACGCCGTGGCGCGCGCGGAGCTGCGCGGCGAGGGCCTCGAGGCGGTCGGCGCCGCGGGCCGCCAGCACGAGGTGCACGCCGCCCGCCGCGAGCTCTTCGGCGAAGGCCCGGCCGATGCCGTCCGACGCGCCGGTGATGACCGCCCAGGGGCCGAAGCGCTGCAGCGGGCCGCCGGCAGTGGCGGGGACCGATACCGAGCTGCCGATCATCGTGGCCACCGCTGGCCATCGACCACAGGGGTCTGTGTGCAGGGTCGGGTCGCGCAGCGGCGGTGGACCGCGGGCCGCGGTGCCGGGCCAACGGGACGGGAGGGCGCAGACATGAGAGCCTCGGGGCGGCGCGGTCGCGGTGATTGCAGGTTGGTCATCATCTCATCGAGCGCAGGTCAGCGAGAGCGCCGCGCGCCTCGGCCCGCGCGCGGCGGGGCCCACGCTAGCGAGGGGCGCGGGCGGCCCCGAGGATGCGCTCTGCGAGGGCGTCATCGTCGACGAGCCGAGCGAGCACGACCGCGCCGAGCATCTGCGCGGCGAGGCGCAGGCCCTCGTCGCTGAGCGCGCCGGCCGGCCCGCCGGGGGCGCGGCGGTCTTCGACCCGGCGCAGGAAGCCGCGGGCGGCGTGGGCGAAGGCGCCGCGCACCGGCTCGGGCTGGCGCGCCCCCTCGCTGCCCAGCGCCGCGAGCACGCAGCCGCCCGACCGGTGGTCGACGTGGCCCTTGGACAGGTAGCGCGCGAGCATCACGTCCAGCGCGCCATCGTCGGCCGACATCGCCCCACCGTTGGTCTCGGCGGCCGCGGCATGGACCGCCGCGGCGACCACCTCTTCGCGGCTGGCGAAGTGCGCATAGAAGCCGCCGTGGGTCAGCCCGGCCGCCTTCATCAGGGCGGGGATGCTGACGCCCGAGAGGCCGTCGCGCCGCAGCAGCTGGGCGGCGTGCTGCACGATCACGGCGCGCACCGCCGCCTTGTGGCCCTCTGGGTAGCGCACCGGACCGACCCCCCGTTTGCATGATGGTCATCATACCATCCGCCGCACGAAGGGCAAGGGGCCGACCCCACGCGCGGGCGCACCGCCCATTGCCGGGCGACGGGCGCCTTCGGCCCCCCGCCTGGGCGTCGCCGGGGCCCCGGGTCCCGCGCCGCCTGCGGCGGGCGCGTCCCCCGCCCGGCTCGGTCGGCGGGGCCGACCGGGCCTGCGGCCCGCCCCGCGGTCGGCCGGGCGCGGGGGGCCCTCTGCACCGACGGGTCTGGTGCGGTGGCCTGCGCCAGACCGGAATACCCCTGCGCTCAACCGCTACGGGCCATCTCGTCCCACCGACGCTGCATCTCGGCGGGGCTCACCGCCTCGATGCTGTGCCCGACCAGCCACTCGTGGCCGAAGGGGTCGCGGAAGGCGCCCCCCCGCTCGCCATAGAACTGGTCGCGCACCGGCCGCAGCGGGGTCGCGCCGGCGGCGACCGCCTTGTCGAAGATGGCGTCGGCGTCATCGACGTGAAGGTGCAGGCTCGAGCCCTGGGGGCCATCCGGCGCCCCGATCCCGAGCTCGGGGTAGGCGGCCGAGAGCATCAGCACGACGCCAGGCGCCAGCTCGAGCTCGGCGTGGCCGACGCGCCCGTCGGCCGGGTCGGTCAGGCGCATGCGCTCAGCGGCCGAGAACACCGCGGAGTACCAGCGAATGGCCGCGTCGCCGTCGGTGACGCGCAGGTAGGGGAAGAGCTCGTGGGTGGGCATCGGACCTCCGTGGGGTGGTCCGCGCCTCTATCCGCGGCCTGCGCCCGGCCTTGGATCGATCGGAAGCGCCACGTGCATCGGCGCGTCGGGCCGCCGCCCGCGGCGCCAGGCGGTGAGGGTCATCCCGCAGACCGCCTGCATGTCGCGGCAGAGGTGCGGCTAGTCGGCGAAGCCGGCCAGCAGGGCGAGCCGCGCCCCGTCGGGCTCTCCCTCGGCGAGGCGCAGGGCCCGCTGCACCCGCTGCACCGCGGCCCAGCGGCTGGGGCTCAGCCCCACCGCCTCGGCGAACCAGCTGTGCAGGCGCCGCGGCGTCCGGCCGGCGCGGGCGGCGGCGACCGCCACGGACTGGCCGGCGCTGAGCGCCTCGACCGCCAGCGACAGGCCCTCTGGCGGCGCCCAGTCCCGCAGCCGCTCCACGAGGATCGCTTCCAGCACGTCGAGATCAGGCCGCTCTTCGAGCTGGGCCGCGGCCCGGCCCGCCCCGGCCTGCCCCCAGAGCGCAGACAGGCCGTGGTGCGCCTCGGCGAGCGCCTCGGCCGGCCCGGCGACGAGGCGCCCCAGCGCGCCTGGGCACAGCACCACCCCAATCGTCAGTCCGTCCGCGGTGCCCCGCGCGTAGCCTGTCGAGCGGGGTCCCCCGAGCACGCCCTCGGCCCAGCGGTGGGCGTCGGCCGGACCGGCGGCGGCGCCGACCCGCCACACGAGGTGGGCCCGGCCGGTGGGCAGCACCCGCTCGACCGGGCCGAGGCCGCGCCCTGGCGCCACCCACAGCCGCTCGACCACCCCGCGCAGGCGCGGGTCGCGGGGCGCGCGCCGGTCCTGCGCCAGGGGCGCGGCGGCGGGCGCGCCTGACCCTCGGCTCACATGATCCGCAGCTTGTAGGGGTTCTTCTCTTTCTTGGACTCTTCTTCGTCGCGCGACTTGGTGGCCTTCTCGAGGTACTCTTTCATCACCTCGTTGCCCGGCTCGAAGTTCAGCGCGAA
>JBJONS010000056.1:0-4389 GCA_046051725.1 Pseudomonadota bacterium
AGAGCTTGGGCTTGGTCATTTAGTCCTCGGCCCCCTGTGCGGGGCTGTGGAGCAGCGCATCCACGGTGGGCGCAGGGGCGCCCGGCCAGAGACGGGCGGCCAGCGCGGCAACTTGTCCGCGGCCGCGCCCCAGGGCAAGCGGCACCAGCGCGGCGCGGAGCTGCGCATCGCTGAGCGCCGCCGCGCGCACCTCGTCGAGGACCGCGTCGAGCAGGGTCACCGCGTCGTCGGTGCCCGCCCGCGCGAACAGGGCGTCGCCCAGCGCCTCGGCCGCCGCCGCCGTCTCACCCGACCGGAGCGCTTGGCGCAGCACCTCGAGCGCGGGGCCCGCGAGGCCGGGGCAGACCCCGCTCAGCCGCAGCATGGCGCGGCGCCGGGCCGGGCGCAGGGCCTCTGCTCCGCCCAGCTGCTCCTCGAGCAGCCGCCGCTCGGCCGGGCTGCGCAGGGCCGGGCGCAGGGTCAAGGCCAGCAGGGTCTCGTCGCGCAGCGCCCAGAGGTGCGCGGGGGCGTCGTTTGCGACAAGGGAACCGTCGAGCCAGCGCAGGCGCACCAGAGGCTCGGCCAGCTCCAAAATACCGCGGTCAAGCTTCATCAGCGTGGCCAGGGCGAGGTCCGGCGCACAGAGCAGCGGGCTGCCGAAGGTGCAGGTGGTTGAGGCGGCCCGCAGCGCCCGCTCGGCGGGGCTGGGCGCCCGCGACGCGATGCGGTGCAGCGCGGGCAGCGCCCGGTCCCAGTCCAAGGCGTGGTCGCCGCGCCCGGCGCCCACGGCGACCACATAGAGCGCCTGGACGAGGATCAGCTCGCGCAAGTCCACCGCGCCGGGCCCGAAGCGCCGCGGGTCAAACAGCTCGGCGCTGGGCGGGCCGATCGGCGCTGCGGCGGTGGCGGCGAGCGCGCGCAGGGCGCCCGCGGGGTCTGCCGTGCGCGTCGCCTGCGCCGACCACCACGCGCAGAGCCGCCAGCCGAGGTGGGTCCGCTCGGCGTCCGAGACGCGGTCGCTGCCGCCGAGCTGGCCGATCACCGCGTCTGCAGCGCGCAGCAGGCCGCTCTCGAGCTGCGCGTAGGTCTGTGGCACGAGGGCGGGCGCGTCCACGGGGCGCGTCGCCTCTGCGGCCTCCGCCTCGGCTCCGGTTGGGGCAGCGCGGCGCGGGGGCGGCTCCTCCGGCGCGAGCGCGGCCGCCGCCAGCTCGGCGGCGAGGCGGGGCAGCGTGACCTCCCGCTCCCCAAGCCGCTGCACCCGGGTCTGGGCGCCGGCCCGGCTGAGCGCGAAGAGCGCCTCTGCAATAGCACCGACAGCGTGATGCGCGTGATCTTCGAGCATGCGGCTGAAGTGTTCGAGCGAGGCGAGGGCGAGCCCCTCTGGGGCCTGTGGCGCGGCCCGCGCAGTGAGGCCCAGGTACACCCCCGGCATCACCGCGAGCTGGCCGAGGAGCGGCCGCAAGTCGAAGCTTGGGGCGGCCTGCTCGGCGTCGAGGGTCGCCTTGAGGCGGGCGTCGGGCGCGCTGATCCAGGGCGTGGGCTCTCCCAGCAGCGCCCGCAGCTCTTCGAGGGTGCGCGGCCACGGTGCGCTCTCTTCGCTGAACAGCGTCCAGCGAAGGATCGACAGCGGGTGCAGGCGCAGCCAAGGCACCGGGCTGCGGTCGAGCGCGGAGTGCAGCGCCGCCTTGCTCTCCGGCGTGGGGGCCGCTGCGTGCGCGCGCAGCGCTCCGGCCACTGCGGCGTCCTGGGCCCGAACGAGGGCCGCGACGACGTGCAGCTCCGCTGGTCCCTGCTGGTCGAGGGTGGCCGAGAGCGGCAGGCGCACCTCAACCGGCGCCGCGCCAGCGCTGGGCCGCACCTCGGCGATGACCACGAGGCCGTCGACCTGCCAGGGGTGGCTTTGAAGGGCTTCGTTGAGCCAGAACTCGAGAGTTTGGCCCTCATCGTCGAGGTTTCGGAGCACCTCGACACCGTCGGGCCGCTTGAGCAGCGCAGACCAAGCGGGTCCCGAGAGGTCGATGTGGCCCCCGGCGCGTGGCGCGCCGCTGTACAGGAGGCTCAGGAGCGCGCGCTGCAGTCCGGAGTCCACGCCCAGCCTCGCCGCGGTCGCTAGCGCGTAGTGCACACCGGACGCCATCTCCGAAGAGGTGGACGCGGCCCTCGCGATTCGGTCCACGAGCGCGCCAAGATCGCTTGCGGCGCCCAGCTTCGCTTGACCAACCATACGGGCCTCGACCGCCCGCTCGACCTCGGACGCCGCGGCTAGCAACAGCCCAGTCAGTGCGGAAGTGCTCAGGCCTGCCCGACCCCGGGAGAACGATTCCAATCGCTCGATCTGCTCGAGCAGCCGAACGAACGGGTCGAGACCTTGGGCGCTATCAGCGGCGGGGGATGTGGCTTGGGTTCGCTGATCCCAGAGGAGGAGCAGCGCGCGGCCAAACGCAAGGGTGCCGATCTCGAAGCAGAGCGATCGATGCGCCCAGGTCCACACTGGGCTGGCCAGCCAAGCCAACCAGCTCTGCAGTCGGCGGTCGAGGGCCTGGGGGTGCAGCGCGGCGGGGCCAGCCAGCATGTTCGCGAGGTCCGCTGGCCCCCACGCGTCGGCTTGCCCGGCCTCCGCGAGGTGGGCGGCGACGGCCAGCCATCGCTGAGTGGGGCAAGCGACGCGCAGGAGCCCGGCTAGGGTCACCACCCGGTCGGCTGCCGTCCCGCGAAGGGTCTGGATCCGCGAGACCAGGCCGCGGCGGTCCTCCTCCGTGCCCCAGCCGCGGATGGTCGTGGGCGAGGGGCTCCCTTGTCGCCCCCACTCCGCCTGCTCGGCGGTCACCAAGATCAGCGCATCGTCGGCCTCGAGCGCCCCGCGGTGCGACCACAGCCAGCCGAAGGCCGGGTCGGCCGCGGCCCCGCCGAGCGGCACGAAGGGCGGAGGGCGTGGGATCGGGCGCAGCCGCCCCGCCGCGCGCAGCCCGCGCAGCCAGTCGGCGAGGCGCTCCGCGATGTCGGCGGCCTTGAGCCGGTCGCGCAGCTCGTTTTCGCGCTTTTGCCGCGCGTGTAGGTCATCTTCGGCGAGCACGATGGGGACCCGCTGTTCGGCGCAGGCCCGGGCGAAGGCGCCCAAATCGGCCCCGAGCGCGATCACCGCCCCGCCGCCGAGCACCACCCCGCCGGGCGGTGGCGTCCAGGGCGCAGGGCGCGCCTCGTTGTGGTCATCCTGCTCCTGCACCGGGTGACCCCAGGCCCGCAGCCAGGCCCGAACCGCGGTGGCCTCCACATCGGTGAGGGTAGGGGGCAGCGGGCGTCTGGGCGCTGCCTCGACCGGGCGCCACAGCTCATCCAGATCGGCCAGCTCGCGGCGCAGCGCCGGGCGGTTCGCGGTCACCGCGGCGCTCTCGACCGCCTGCGCCACGTCCTCGAAGATCACGAGCCTGCCGATGTGCGCGTCAACGGCATTGCAGAGCTGCTCGGCCGCGATGATCTCGAGCCCCAGCAGGTCGATAAGCACCGGTCGGCCCGCGCAGGCCTCGGGCGGGCGTGTGGTCGGCATCGGGGGAGGGACCCGCAGCTGGCCGTGGAGTGCCGCTTGTCCAGAGGTGCCCACAGGGAGCTGCCGGAGGTGCCGCCAGGTCGCGTGGCAGAGCAACCCCTCCGTCCAGCCTTGGTCCACCATCGCGGTCACCGCTTGGCGGGCCCGCAAGGCCTCGACCAAGGCATCGAGCGCGACGGGCTGCGCCGCGCCGGCGGCGGTGAGCATCCCCCAGTCAACCGGCGTCGGCGACGCCTCGGGATCACCGAGCATCAGCCACATTCGCAGGCCCTCGGCCTCGGGGTCGCTTGCCCGTCGAGCGTCGAGGCGCGCCACCAGCGCCCGGACCATCGGCCCGTCCTCTGGCGTGTGCAAAGCGACCTGCCCGAGCAGCTTCAGCGCCGCGGTCGCCATGAGCTGGCCGCTGCGCAGCGCATGCCACGCGGCGTCGCGGGCCTCGTCGAGCGCGCCGAGGCTGTGGGCGGCGGCGCAGCGCTCCACCCAGGCCTCGGCACGGCGAGGCTCGTCCTCGGTCCAGGCGATCGCCCGGCGACGTTGCTCGGCTGCATCGGGGGCAAAGCTGACCCGAGCGCGCCACCAGTCGGAGGTCGGCGGCTCGATGTCGGCGATCAGCGCGTCGGCTTCGGCCCGCCGCCCGCGCGCCCCCAGCACGATGGCCAAGCGCAGGCGCTGGCCCCGGCCCGGCAGCGCTGCGTGGGCCCGCTCTGCGGCCGCGATGGCCGCGTCGAGCTGACCTGCCGAGTGCAGCGCCCCCGCCCACACGAACTGGACGAGGCCGACGGTGGGGTGGGCGGCGACCAGGTCGCGCAGCTTGTCGAGGCCGGGGTGCCGCAGCGCCTCTTGCAAGGCCTGCGCGATCGGCGAGC
>JBJONS010000057.1:0-3579 GCA_046051725.1 Pseudomonadota bacterium
GGGCGCTCCAGCGCGGCGACCCGCTCGGGCGCGAGCTCAGACAGGCGGCTGGAGGCCAAGAGGCTGTAGAATTGGGTCGGGGCCTCGACGCAGAGCGCGAGGAGCAGCGCGATGCCCTCGGTGCGGTCAGAGGCGGAGGCGGAGATCCGCGTGGGATCGGCGTAGTCGGGGTAGAGCCGCCACCGCCCGCGCCAGTAGCGGCCGGCGTAGTAGTGGACCGGATCGCCAACTGGGTCGATGTTTTCGACGAGAGCGTCGGCGTGACGGATGGCAGCACGCGCGTCCCCCGCCAAGTAGGCGTTCCAGGCCAGCCGCCACCAAGCCTCGGCGGTGAGGTCACCCTGTGGGTACTCCTTGACTTGGCGCTCCCACATGTCGATCGCGCGCGCCGGCTCGCCGGCCTGCTGCCAAGCGATGCCCCCGCGGGCGTAGCCGTCGTCGGCCATGTTGTGGCCTGCGTAGAGCGCCGGGATGAGCCCGAAGGCCTGGCCCGCCAAGGTCCACTCTTTTTTTCGCTCGTGGGACATGCCCGCGACGTAGAGCGCGCGGGCACCGCGGTCTTTGTCGATGGACGCGCAGCGCTGACCGGCGGGCACCAGCATCGCGGCGGCGGCGCTCACGTTGTTCTTCTTGAACTGCGAGCGGCCGACCGTGTACCACGCGATGCACGCCGCTTCGTCCGCCTGGTCGATCCGGGCGATCAGCGGCTGGAGGACCGTGATGGCCGCCCCGAAGTCGCCGGTGTCCATGATCGCCTCGCCCCGCAAGGCGAGCTCGAGGTCGGTCGGGCCACGCCCCGGATAGTTGGCGGTCAAGAGGCGGTCTGCCTCTTTTCCGGGTCCGGTGCGCGGGTACCGCGACCACAGCCGGCGGAGCAGCGCGTAGGCCTCTTTGCTGCCCATGCCCTTGCGTTGGGCCAGCGCGAGCAGGGCTTGGTCGGAGCCCTCAGACGGATCGGGGCGCGCGGCCAAGGCCTCCCAGATGTCGCTCGCGGCCTTGGTGCCGCCGAGCTTCATTTGGGCGTTTGCCCGCAGCAGCTCGGCCCGCACCGCGGCCCGGGTGCCGCCGCTGAGCTGGTTCAAGGCGGCGACCGCGCCGTTCGCGTCACCCGCGGCGAGGCGGAGCTCGGCCACGACGAGCGCCCGGTGGTCGGGGGGCGCGTCTTCGGCCTGATCGACGAGATCAACGAGCCCGACAGCCTCTTGCGTTCGACCGGCCCGGATGAGCGTCCACGCGGTCACAAAGGCGTGGTTGCGGATCTGCGCGCCCCGGAGGCGCTGCTTGTCGAAGGCGACCAGCAGCTTGGCGGCCTCGTCGTGATCGCGCCGCGCGAGCGCCGCCGCCAACGCGCCGCTGTACGGCATCGTCGGCTCCATGAACCCGGGCCCGAGCACGGCGGCGGCGGGCGCGCCCGGCGCGGTGGCCTCGAGCTCGCCTGGAGCCGCGCCGCCGTCGACGCCGCCGCGCCCGGTCCGCCAGCCCGCCCAGGCCTGCGCGCAGATCACCCCTGCGGTGAGGAGCCCGACGAAGGTCGCGGCGGCGAGGCGGGGGCGAATCATGGGGCATCCAGGGCGAGAGGGTCGTTGCGGAGAGGGTCGATGCAAAGGGAGTTGTGGCGCTTGGAGCGCGCGCGATCCCGATGGGCACTTGACGCGGCAACGGCGGGCTTAACGAGGGGATGCGGCGCTGTCCGCGGTCGAGGGCGCCTCCGTGCTTTCCGCGCGGGCCGCCGCGGGCTACCCTCGCCGCATGACGCAAGGCGTGGACACGTGGTCCTTGAGCTCTCGGCCGCTGCGCGCCCCAGGCGGGCGCCAAGCGCCTCCGGATCGGCGCGCCCGGCGCGACAATCCGCTCCCGAGCCTCGAGACCGCTGCCCTCCGCTTTGAAGAGCGGGCCGCCGAGGCCACCGCGCCCCCAGCGGGCCCGGCCTGGCACGAGCGGAGCGCGCTTCGTGGCCTCCTCATGGTGATCGTGTGGGCCGCTGTGGTGTTGGGTTGGCAGACACCCCTCGCGTTGCCCATTCGGCTGCTGACCGTCGTGTTTCATGAGCTCGGCCACGCCGCCGCCTGCGTCGCGACCGGGGGCTCGGTCCACGCCATCGTGGTGCACCCGGATGGTTCGGGCCTCGCGTTGACCCAAGGGGGCGCCCAGGTCGCGGTGCTCAACGGCGGCTACCTGGGCAGCATGCTCTGTGGTCTCGGGCTGCTTCGCCTGCTCAAAGTCCAGGGTGGAGGTCACCTCGCCGCGGCGCTGCTCGGCAGCACGCTCGTCTTGGTCGCCCTGACCTGGCTGCCGTTGAGCGTGCTCGGCTATTCGTTGGTGCTGCTCGGCGGCGTGTGCTTGCTCGGCCTCGCCGCCCGCTCACCCCCGGCGCTCGCCGAGTGGGTGATGCGCCTGATCGGGTGGATGTGTACGTTTTACGCCGCAGTGGACCTTTTTGGGGACGTGTTCGGCGGCGCGGGCTTGACCACCGACGCCGACCTGCTCGAGGCGCGCACCGGCGTGGCAGCCGCCGCCTGGGGCGGCATGTGGATGGCGTCCGGGGCGTTCATCTTGTGGCTCTATCGACGCTGGCTCGTCTAGCCGGCGCATGAGGCGACCTATGCAAAACCCCCTCCGCCGCGCCCTCGGCGCCGCCCTCCTCGGCCTGTCGCTCGGGGCGACCTCGCCCGCGCAGGCGCTGCCCGCGCCGCCCAAGCCGGTCACCGCCAACGCCGAGGAGCTCGCCCAGCTCCAGGCGGGCGAGGTGGTCGTGCGCTACGGCGGACCCGGCGGCGAGACCGTGGCCTTCGTCGACGTGGCCGCTTCGCCCGACAAGGTGATGCAGGCCGTGTTGGACCTGCCACCACGGAAAAAAGAGGTGAGCGGGCTCAAGGTCCTCGAGATCTACCGCCGGGAGCCCGGCTTGACCGGTGCGCGGTGGGAGGCGGGGATGGGCCCCTACACCCTGAGCTTCCACGTATTGTACGAGTACGACCTCGCGGCCGGTTGGTGCGTGTACAGCCTCGACAAAAGCAAGCCCAACGATCTCAACTCCACCGCGGGCAGCTACCAAGCCTATGCGACCAGCCCGGGCCACTCCCGGCTGGTCTACCGGGCCAAAGCGGACGCGAGCAGCCCGCTGCCAGACTGGGCCAAAAAGCGCGTGGCCTTCAGCAGCGCGGTCGAGATGGTGAGCGGGATGAAGCGCAGGGCGGAGGCTGCGAAGTGACGAGAGGTGCGCAAGGATGGTCGATCCTCGGCTTGGTCTTCGCCGCCGGCTGCGCCGACGGCCCCCGACCGGGCGCGACCGCCGGCCCGGACGGCGCGGACGGTGCGGCCGCACTCGCTCGCCGCAAGAACGTCGTGTTTATCGTGATCGACACACTGCGCGCCGACGCGATGAGCTTGGCGCGGACGCCCAACCTCCGCAGGCTCAAGGCGCAGGGGCAGAGCCCCGCGCTGGCCTGGTCGGGGGCCACCTGGACCGTCCCGAGCGTGATCTCGATGTTCACCGGCTCGACGGTCCGGCAGCATGGGTGGGACTTCCCGTTCCCCCGGTTCATGGACATGAGCAAAGAGACCTACGCACCGGCGCCC
>JBJONS010000058.1:0-3011 GCA_046051725.1 Pseudomonadota bacterium
GCCGCGTCGCCGCAGCCGGCCACCGTCGCGTCGAGCTCGACGAGGCTGTCGATCCAGGGACCGTAGTCGGCGAGCGGGCCGACGCGGTTCGGCCTCGCCTCGCCCACCCCGACCTCGCGCACGCCCTGGGTCTCGTCGACGATGAGCACGGTGTGCCCGGCCCGGCTGCCCACCGTGCCGACGAGGTTGAGCACCGCGCCGCGCGGCGGCTGCAGCTCGGGCCGCGGGCTGTTGAGGTAGAGCCGCAGGCCGCCATAGGCGCCGCCCTCGGGCGCCTGCACCCACAGGTCGCGGCCGCCGGGCGCCCGCGGCACGGTCACCACCAGCCCGCTGAGCCCGACCACGCGGCCAGCCTCGACGAGGCCGCTGCGCACGTCAAAGACCGTGACCGGGCGGTCAGCGCCGAAGAACTGCGGCTCGCCGGCCGGGGTCGGCGGGGTGCAGCCGAGCAGCAGGCCGAGCGCCCAGGCGCCGGACGCGCGGGCGCCGCCGACATAAGGGCGCGGGCCGGGCTCCCCCGTCGGCCGACGCGGCGCGGCGACCTGGGGGTAGAGGGGCGGCATCGGCAGCTCCGGGCTGCGAGGGCGGAGGGGACGTGCAGGGCAGCGCAGTCGAAGCATTGGTAACCTCGGGCCTGACCCGCAGGTTCGGCGGCCGCACCGCGGTCAACAACCTGTCGCTGCGGGTGGTCGAGGGCGACATCTACGGCTTCCTCGGGCCCAACGGCGCGGGCAAGACCACCGCCATCCGCTGCATGCTCGGCCTCATCCAGCGCGATGCAGGCACGGTCAGCATCTTTGGCGAGACCGATCCGGTGCGCCAGCGGGCGGTGGTCGGGGCGATGGTCGAGACGCCGGCCTTCCACCCGTGGATGAACGGGCGCGAGAACCTCGAGCGCGCCGTCGCCTTCGCCGGTCGGGGCACCCGCGACGACATCGACCGCGCCCTGCAGCTGGTCGGCCTGTGGGGCCGCGAGCGCGAGCCGGTGCGCCAGTACAGCCTGGGCATGCGCCAGCGCCTCGGCATCGGCCGGGCGCTGGTCGGCCAGCCCCGCCTGCTCATCCTCGATGAGCCGACCAACGGCCTCGACCCGCGCGGCATGCGCGAGGTGCGCGACCTGCTCGGCGATCTGGCGCGGCAGACCCAGCTCACCATCCTCATCAGCAGCCACCTGCTCAGCGAGATCGAGCTGCTGTGCAACCGGGTGGGCATCATCGAGGGCGGCACGATGATCGCCGAGGGCACGGTCGACGAGCTGCTCGCCGGCAAGGGCAGCGTGACCGAGGTCGACGTGCGGGTCACCGATCTCGACGCGCTCCGCGCCGCGCTGCACGGCATGGCCGGGGTCGGCGTGCTGTCGCGCGACGGCGAGGGTGAGCCCACCGACGGCCTGCGCCTCGCCCTCGACGGCGTGCCGGTCGCCGCGCTCAACCGCGCCCTGGTGACCGCGGGCGTCGAGGTCACCGCGCTGGTGCCCGTTCAGCGCTCGCTCGAAGAGCTCTTCCTCTCGCTCACCCGCAAGGAGCTCACCTGATGCCCCCGCACTTCCTCTCGATGGTCGCCGCCGAGCTGCGGGCGGTCTTCTTGCGCCTGTCGGGCAAGGCCACGCTGACCCTCGCGGTGCTGGTCGGCGGCCTCTGCGTCGCGGCCATGCACTTTGTGGTCAGCCAGGCCGGCGACGCCCAGATCAACGCCGTGAACATCGGCAGCAGCATCGATCAGTCCTGGCGGGGCACCCTGGCTTGGGCGCTCACGCTGCGCAACTTCTTCGTGCTGCCGCTGCTGCTCGTGCTGGCCGGCGCGAGCACGATGGCCGGCGAGCTCGCCGACAACAGCCTGCGCGAGGTCATGCTGCGCCCGGTGTCGCGCATCAGCATCCTGCTGGCCAAGCTGGTGGCGCTGGCCGCCCTCTCGGCGAGCAGCCTCGCGCTCACCGCGGCCGTCGCTGGCCTCGGCGGGGCCGCCGTATTCTCGACCGACGCCGAGCTCGGCCCGGTGCTGCTCGGCTACGCGGCCAGCTTCGCCAGCGATCTCGGCCTCGTGCTGCTCACGCTGCTCATCTCGACGCTCTCGCGCAGCGTCGGCGGCGTCGTGGTCGGCATCGTGCTGTACCTGATCGTCGACAAGGGCGTGCAGCTGCTGCTCAAGGGCGCGTCGATGCTCGGCCAAGAGTGGGCCCAGAAGGCCGCGCCCTTCGTGCCCGGCAACGCGCTGAGCGTGTGGGAGGGCTGGAGCGGCACCTGGGATGAGCAGAAGCTCATCGGCCTCGCCGCCCTCTGCCTGCTGAGCGGGGCGGGGGCCGCCGCCCGCTTCCAGCGGATGGACGTACCCTAAGGGTCAAGACAGCGCGCCAGGGGGCGTTGCGGGGGGGCGGCCAGCCCCCCCGCCCACCGCGGACCCGCGCTTAGGACCGGCGCCGGCGCCCGCGCAGCAGGGCGAGGCCCAGCGCCGCGAGGGCCGCCACGCCCAGCCGACCGCCCGCCGGGGCCGTGCTGCACCCGGGCGTGATCTTGATCGTGCCGGTGTCGCCGTCGACGCCGTTGCCGGCCGCGCCGGTGTCGGTCTGACCGCCGCCGCCGCCGGCGGAGCCACCGCCGCCCGAGCCGCCGCCGCCGCCGCCGCTGCCATCGGACGACCCGTCGGTGCTGCCGTCGGACGACCCGCCGGTGCTGCCGTCCGAGGTGCCATCGGTGGTGCCGCTGCCGTCGGCGCCGCCGTCGGTGGTGCCCCCGCCGTCCGTGCCGCCGCCGTCGGTGCTGCCGCCGCCCGACGAGCCGCCGCCGCCCGACGAGCCGCCGCCGCCCGACGAGCCGCCGCCGCCCGACGAGCCGCCGCCGCCCGAGCCACCGCCACCGCCGCCACCGCCGCCACCGCCCGAGGCCGCGGGCAGCGCGCCCTGAAGGCCGCGCGGGGCTCGAGCTCGACGAAGCGCACGATACGACCATCGACGTCGACCGTGAGGTCTGAGAACTGGGCGGGCGCGGCGAGCGCCTGGGCGAGCAGCAGCGAGA